>CAZNBU010000024.1:0-16133 GCA_964571035.1 uncultured Planctomycetaceae bacterium
CCCTGGCGCAGCTTGTCCATCACCTGGCGCAGGCTGCGGCCCTTGACGCGCTTCATGGTGAAGTAGACGCGGCCCTGGGAATCGAGGCCGAGCTCGTGCACCGGCACGATGTTCGGGTGCTCGAGGTTGCCCGTAAGCTGCGCCTCGCCGATGAAGCGGTTGACGGGGCCGGTATCGAGCGGCGAGCCGGTGTCGGATTCGTGCTTGCGCGTGTCGCGCAGCAGCACCTTCATGGCGACGCGGCGGTCGAGATCGCTGTCGTGGACTTCAAGGATCGCGCCCATGCCGCCGCGCGCGATTTCGCTGAGCACGTTGTAGCGCTCGGAAAGGTGCTCGCCGCGGGCGATGCCGGTGCGGTGGTCCTTGGATTCGCGGTCGGCGTGCTGCTCGGCGCCGGATTCTAGGTTGGCGATGGTGCTGCCGGCGGCGAGGAACGTGGAGCCCTCGTCGCCGATGCGGTGCATGGACGCCATGGATTCCAGCTCCAGGAATCCGGGATCGGTCTCGGCGGTGATTGGTTCAGCTTCCACGTCGCGCATCTTCCTGCATGTTAACCGTTATCGCACCCAAAGGTTGCCATGGAAATTACGGATGGAGGGGGTGGTTTGTAACAGGATTGGAAAAACAGTCGCGCGCAAAGATCGCAGAGAACTGCCACCAATCAAAAGGAACAGGACGGACAGGACCGGCAGGACAGATGGTTTTGTCCTGAATGTCCTGTCCGTCCTGTTACTTTCACTGTAGTTCTCTGCGCGCTCTGCGGCCTCTGCGCGAGGGTGTAGTTACTGCAGCAGGCTCGAATAGCGCCACTCGATCGGCTCGTCCGGGTCGTCGGCGCCGTCGTGGCAGGCTTCGCACGTCTTGCCTACTTCTGCGGCGCGCTTCGCCACCTCGGCTGGATCGGCTGCGCTTTCAAGCTTTGCGATCGCTGCCTTCAACTCCGTGACCCACTGGTTCCACTTGGCTTCCTCGAAGTACGCGCCCGCGTTGGCTTCGTACATCCCGCCGATGGTGTCCGCCACGTTGCGCAGGTCCACCAGCGCCTGCTCCTTGCCGCGATCGGTGTCGGCTTGCACCACGCCCGCGTGCGCGAGAATGTCGCGCAGCCGGAACTTGCCCTGGTCCATCACCCGGTTGGTCGAGCGCGATTGCAAAGGCGTCGGTTTCAGCTTCGCCACCTGCTCGCGATCAAAGAACATGCCCGCGCCGCCGTTGCCCCCGGCATTGCCCAGCATGGTCGGCGGCGGGTCGAGCGCGACATCTTCTTCGCCGTGCGCGTCGTGGCAATTGGCGCAGACCTCGCGCAGCTTCCTGCGCGCCTCGCGCTGCTGTGCGTCCGTGCCCGCCATCAGCAGCTCGCGCGCGTACTTTGCGCCGTCGCGCGCCCAGGCGTCCCACTTTTGACGTCCGGCGTCGTCGATCTTTTCCGGGTACACGCCCTCGATTCGCTCATAAAGCCAGATCATGTCGCGTGCGCTGTTGTGCGGGCTGCGCGCCAGCGGCTCGGCGGAGTTGCCCAGCGCTTCGTTGCGCGAGCCCATCTGCAACATCAGGTCGGAGACGTGATAGGTGCGGAACCAGCCTTTGTCCTCGGAAGTGTCCTCAATCAGCGGCAGGATCGCGAACACCAGCGCGAACACCGCGCCCACGATCAGCCCGATCCGCATCGGCCACAGCAGCTTGGGCGGGTCCTTGGTCGCGGTCTCGATCATCGGCAGCGCAACCACGACCGCCCCGCCGATCAGCGGCGGCCCGACCAGCGCCGCAAGCTGCATCACGCCCGCGGGCAGAACCTTCAGCAGCGCGTACAGTGGCAGCGCGTACCATTCCGGGCGCGCGTCGGGGTACGGCTCCGCGAGCGTGCCCGCCAACCCCAGCGGCGCCTTGAACACCAGCGCCGCCAGCACCACGACCGCGACCACCACTGCCGGCACCGCCAGTTGCGCGGCAGCCAGGCGCTGCGAGCGCGTGTCGCGCCAGAACCAGCGCAGCAGGATCAGCATGGCTGCCGGCACCACCAGCACATGCAGGCCGAAGAAGCGCGTCAGGGCGGATGTGCCAAGCTCGCCGCCGCCGGTCAACCAGTCCGCGAGCGCGGGGCCGACCACCGGCACCGATTCGATGTAGCTCACCCGGATCAACGTGCCGTGCAGCGCGTTCTGGTCATAAGGAAGCAACTGGCCCGTGAACCCAGCCGCCACGCACAACCCCAGCACCATGCCCGCGCGCCACCAGCGCCCGGATTCGCCGCGACGGTACAACCCGCGCCACAGCAGGTACCCGATGTAGGCGGCGCTAAGCAGGATCGCCAGGTTGGCGGCGTGCCAGTGCATGGCGCGGGCGAGTTCGCCCCAGGTGGTCATCTCCATCCATGCGGTGCTTGCGTGCGCGTCATCTGCGGCGGGCGCGTAGGCAAGCGCCATCATCACGCCGGTGCCGGCCAGCAGCGCCAGCGTGGCGAGGATCGCCATGGCGCACAGGGCCGCGGGAAGGTCGTCGGATTCGGTCGGCTCGCGCTTCTTCTTCGCCTTGAGATTGACGCTGGTGCGGCGCGTCATCTCCTGCTGGACTTCAGCCAGCAGCTCGCCCTCGATCTGCGATGACGATTCGGATGCTCGCGTCATGCGGTTCTCGGTGTGCGGTCAGGCGTGCCGATTACGAAGTCCTGCCAGTTCACGAAGATCCAATCCGCGCCTTCGTGTTTGCCAGCGCTCAGCTCAAGCGGGTCCAGGCCGCGCGGGGCGGGGCCGCTTTTGTATTCGCCGTCCAGGTTGAACTTGCCGTCGTGGCAGGGGCAGACGAACCCGCCGTCTTTTTCGTTCGACTCAACGCTGCAACCCTTGTGCGGGCACACCGGGCTCAGCGCCTTGAAGTCGGCTGCGGTCTCGCCGTCGCCGGTGCGGATCACAAACAGGTGCTGGGTGCGCGAGCGCAGACGCCAACCGTCGCGGCGCGACAGCGTAACCTGCAACGCCAGCGGGTTGCCTTTATCGAGGCCCGTCAGTCGAAGCACCGGCGCCAGCGGCACGGTTTGCGGGGCCGATGCGGCGTGCACCGGAGCGATCACAGACCACGCGCCAATCCCCGCGCCGACGGCGGCGACACCGCCGACCACGCAGACGCGCAGGAATTCGCGGCGATCCGGATCAGCCGTTTCCCCCATGCGGGCAGTTTAGAGGTTGGGTGCGTTGGAGTGTAGGGGCGACGTGCATGCCGTCTGAAGTGGCCCGTTGGGGGTTGGAGATTTTGGATTGCCGATTTTGGATTTTGGATTGGGCGGCTCGGCGTAAGGCCGGCTGTTCAATCCAAAATCGAAAATCCAAAATCCAAAATTTGGCGGGTCGCCCCTACTCGTCCGCAAGCTTCAACTCATCGGTGTCGGCTGGGATGACGTAGTCGGTAATGTTGGTGATGGCCGCCTGGTCCACTTTTTCCTGGGCCTCGGCGAACGGGTTGGAAGGCGGATCAACCTGCTCGCCCACAAGCTCAGCCGCGGAGAGGTAGCGCCCGGTCTCAAGGTCCAGCACCCGCGCCTGCAAGGGGATCAACGCACTGGTAATCGCCTTCAACAGCGAGCTCTTCTTGAAAGGCCCCTTAAGGCCGTTCTTCGTAAGAACCTTGAACCCGATCATCGAAAACCTGGCGCCCGTCGACACGTGCAGTGTATTCCTTTGTCCCCACCCCGCTCAAGTCTGCAATTGTAGCGTGGTGCCCGATGTTTGCGGCAACCGACAACCCCTGGTCTGCAGTTACCATCGCTGATCGGGGAACAGCGCCGGGGATTCGCAGTTGTAGGCGCTCTTTCCTCAGTCGCGCGACAGTTTAGACTCCCGCCATGCCTGCCTACACCATTCGTACTACCCGCGGTCAGCCTTTGCGTACGCGCATTGTTTGCACTTTGGGGCCGGCTTCTCGTGATCCTGAGGTGCTGTCGGAGCTGATCGAGGCTGGCATGTCGGTTGCGCGGCTCAACATGTCGCACGGCGATCATGAGCTGCACCGGCAGACCTACCGCACCGTGCGCGAGGTGTCGCGCAAGATGGCGCGCGAAATCGCCGTGATGTTCGACCTTTCCGGCCCCAAGATCCGGCTGCGCGAGATTGAGGGCGGCGCGTTCGACCTCAAGACCGGCGACACCATCGCATTCGTGCGCGGCGACGCCGTGGGCACACGCGAAGGCCTGACCTGCACCTACGACCGCCTGGTGGACGACCTCGACTTCGGCGAAGCCGTCTACATCAACGACGGCGCGATCCGCCTGACCGTCAGCGAGAAGCACCCGGACCGCGTCACCTGCCGGGTGGACGTCGGCGGCACCATCTCGTCGCGCAAAGGGATCAACCTGCCGGGCACGCAGATCAGCTCGCCCGCGCTGACCGAGAAAGACCTGGCGGACCTCAAGTTCGGCGTTGAGCTCGGCGCCGACATCTTTGCGCTGTCGTTTGTGCGCAGCCCCGACGAAGTCAACGACCTGCGCGAGCGCCTCAGGGCACTGGGCAGCCGCGCGCACATTGTCGCCAAGATCGAAAAACCGCAGGCGCTGAAACGGCTTGAGCCGATTGTGGAAGCCGCCGACGCGATCATGGTCGCGCGCGGCGACCTGGGCATCGAGCTGCCGGTCGAAACCGTGCCGCTGCACCAGAAGAGGATTGTCAAAGCGTGCAGCGACGCGCTGAAGCCGGTGATCGTCGCGACGCAGGTGCTCGAAAGCATGATCGAGAATCCCACACCCACGCGTGCCGAAGTCAGCGACATCGCCAACGCGATCGAGGACGGGTGTGACGCGCTGATGCTTTCGGCGGAAACGGCGGCGGGCAAGTACCCCGTGCACGCGGTGCGCACGATGTCGCGCGTGGCGCGCGACGTTGAGCGCGTACTGGCGCCGAAGCAGAACGCGGAGCGCTACCTGAACGAGCGCTCGGGCGACGCGCTGCGCAAGGCGATGGTGATGGGGGCGGCGATGATCGCCGAGCCGCTGGGGGCGAAGTTCATTGTTGTGCGGTCCGAATCCGGGGTGACGGCGAGGTACTTGAGTAAAATCAGGGGCCCCTGCCCGATCCTGGTGGTGCATCACGACCCCGGCGTGTTGCGGCGGCATGCGCTGTTGTGGGGGGTGCTGCCGGTGCACACCCACGCCGAGGAGGACACACCAGATATGGAGGAGGAGCTGCGGCAACTGGCCCGGGTCATACTGGATGAGGGGCTGGTCTCCACGGCGGACCGCATCGTGGTGGTAAGCCGCTACCCCTGGGGCGAGCAGCTTCCGCCCAACAACATCCGGACAGTGCGGGTGGGGGACGCCTTGGGCGGTTTACCCGAGTCCGATTGACATATTGTGTGTTTTTGTGGTATTGTTCGGTTTATGGTTGGCGCCATGAACCGACGCATTCTCATCATCGACGACCAGGAAGCCATCCACGATGACTTCCGGTTGATCCTTGGCCCCGGCGACGAGGACTCCGACCAGGCTGCCCTGGACGCCGCGCTCTCGCGCATCGGCATCGCGCCCGGCTCGTCCGCCGATTCGGTCGGGTACGAGCTCAGCTTCGCCCCGCAGGGCATGGAAGGGTTCCAGCTCGCCAAAACCGCGCGCGAAGCCGGGCGGCCGTTCGCCGTTGCGTTCGTCGACGTGCGCATGCCGCCCGGATGGGACGGCGTGGAGACGCTCGCCCGCATCGCGGAAGTTGACCGCGAAATCCAGTGCGTCGCGATGACGGCGTACTCTGACCGCGACCGCCGCCTGATGATTGATTCGGTGGGCGATGCCTCGCGACTGCTGTTCCTGAAGAAACCGTTCGCAGCCGAGGAAGTTGAGCAGCTTGCGCTTGCCTTATCCGAGCGCTGGAACCACCGCCGTGCCGACGTTGAACGCGCGCGCATGCTGGAAAGCTCGCTCGACCTGCTGCGCGCGACCACGGCGGCTGAAGACCGGGGCGCGGAGGCTGTTGCCACGTCGGTACTGAACTCGCTGGTATCGCTGTCGGGCGCGAAGTCCGGCGCGATCCTGCATCGCGATGCCATTGCCGTGAAAACACCCGACTATAACACGCGCCTGCTACCCGAAGTCGCGCCGCCCGCATCGGTGGCGGACTTCGCCAACATCCCCGGCGGGTCCGCGATGCGCCTGACCGAGCGCGATGTGCTGGTGCTCGAGAACCCCGCACAGGTGCAGGTCGCGCCCGACCTGCTGCACCTGGTTGCGTCCGCCTTCGCGCAGGTGTTGCGCACCGCCCGACACGGCGAGCGGCGCCTGGCTGCAGAGCGCGAAGCGGCAATGGGCCGCGCGCTGGCGCAGGTGGCGCACGATTTCAAGGGTCACATCTTTTCGCTGCTCGGGTTTTCCGAGTTGCTGGAAGGCGGCACTGAGCCCGAGCGCGCGCAGATCACGCGCCGCATCGGTGATGTCGCGCGCGACATGAAGTCCTACGTGGACGACCTGCTGGAATACGCCGACTCGCGCCGCGGCCTGCGCAAGTCGCGCGTCAACCTGATGGAACTCGCGCGCCGCGCATGTGTGGGTAACCACGCCTGCGAAGTGCAGGTGCGCGGCCCCGCGGAGCTGCCGGCCACCGTTGACGCGATCAAGCTGGAGCGCGCGCTGCGCAACCTGGTGTCGAACGCGGTGGACAAGGCGCCCGACGAGGGCGGGGACTACCGCGTGACGGTCACCGTCGAAGAATCCGTTGGCGCCGCGCACATCACTGTCGAAGACAACGGCCGCCCGGTCGATCCAGCCGTGCGCGAAGCCCTGTTCGAGCCCATGGTAAGCCACGGCAAGCCAGCGGGCACGGGCCTCGGCCTCGCCATCGCCTGGGACTTCGTACACCGCCACGGCGGCGAGCTAACGCTCGAAGAAACCCGCCAAGGGTGTAACCGCTTCAGAATCCACATCCCAAGAGCCATCGAAACGGCTGCGGCATAGAGGTCGTCGCAAAAAAGCCTCGCGCAGAGAACGCAGAGCACGCAGAGAAGGGCGAAGCTGTTTGCCACGAAGCTGCTCTTCTCCTTCTCCGGTACGTTGTGGGCCTTCGTGGTTCTCCATTGCGTTTCTCTGCGCGCTCTGCGGTCTCTGCGCGCGACAATGCTTTTGCCCTTTGGACGAACCCTCCAAACTGTGCGGAACCTTTGGCACTCTTCAGGGTTCCATGCTGCGTGATCAGGGAGACTCCCATGCCGCGCATTGGCCGCACCTTGTTGATCCCCGCTGTTCTGCTGGCTTCCGGCGTGCTTTGCGCGACGCTTGCGCTGTTGCAGTCACCCGCAGCCGCACAAGAAAACCCTGAGAAAGCCACCACCGCCGGCACGCCGGAGCGGCAGATCAGCGCCGCCATTGACCGCGAGATCGCCAAAGTCTGGGAGCGCGACGGCATCAAACCCGCGAAAGAAGCCTCTGACGAAGAGTTCATCCGCCGCGTGTATTTCGACACCGTCGGCGTGCCGCCCACGCCCGATGAAGTGCGCGCGTTCCTTGCCGACAAAGACAAGGAAAAGCGCCGCGCGCTGATCGCCCGGCTGGTGGACGACAAGCGTTTCAGCCAGCACCTCGCCGACATCTGGACCAACATCCTGCTCGGCCGCGCCGGGCGCGACTACGGCGGTTCGACCCACCTGTTTTCGGTATGGTTCGCCGAGCGTGTGCAAGCCGGCGCGAGCTTCCGCGACATCATCTACGACGTGGTGACCGCCAAGGGGCAGCTCAGCGAAAACCCGGCGGTCGCGCCGTACATCCGCGCGATCCCGGCCCGCACAGCCGACATCGCGGGCACGCTCACACGCAACCTGACTGGCGTGCAGATCCAGTGCGCGCAGTGCCACGACCACCCGTACGAAGAAGCTTGGACCGAGGAGGTCTTTACCGGCGTCGCCAGCTTTTTCGCGCCGGTCAACGTGCGGCTGAACAACCGCGTGCAGCCCGTGGACCCCGAAATCGGCAACGACGCCCGCCCGGTGCGCGTAGGCCCGCGCGTGATGGACAACCTGCCCGCCGAAGCCAAAGCCCGGGTCGAAGAGCAGGCGCGCTACAGCAAGCCGGTAACGCTGGACGGGTACGCGCTCAAGACCGACGACCGCGACCTGTGGCGCATGGCGCTGGCCAAGTGGATGGTCAGCAAGGACAACAAGCAGACCGCGCGCTACATCGCCAACCGCTTCTGGAGCATGGCGTTCGGAATCGGCCTGCTGAACCCGGTGGACGACTTCAACAGCCTGAACACTCCCACGCACCCGGAACTGCTCAACCTGCTGGGCGATGAGCTGATCGCGGGCAACTACGATTTCCGCCGCATCTACCGCGCGCTGCTGAACTCGCGGACGTACCAGCTTTCCAGCGAGGGCCCGCCAAAGAAGGCGGAGGCGTGGCACTTCGCCAGCGCGCCGGTGCGCCAGCTTTCGCCCGAGCAGTTCTTCGGCGCGTTTGTCGGCATTGCCGGCGGCGACGATCTCGCGCGGGGCTACCGCGCCCGCAATGTCAGCCCAGCCGAGCTGATCAAGCGCCGCATGGAGCAGCGCATGCGCCGCGCCGAGATGGAGAAAGAAGACCCCAACGCCCGCGAAGTCACGTTCAGCAAAGAATCGCTGGATCGCTTCGTCGGGTGGTACGAGAAGCTCGATGACGGGTGGTACCTGCGCCGCACAGCCGCGCAGCAGTACGCGCGACTTTCCAGCGACGACGAAATGACCGAAGCCGACGGGTTCAGCCTCACCATGGACCAGGCGCTGGCGGTGATGAACGGCGACATCACGTCGCGCATCACCGGCTCAGGCCGCGGCACGGTGCTCGGCACGCTGCTGCGCGACAAGAAGGACGAGCGGCAACTGCTCGACGAGTTGTACCTGCGCGTGCTCTCACGCTACCCGCAGGACAGCGAACGCCGAGACATGCTCGGGTACATCAAGCAGCAGAAAGCCACACCCGAAGCCTGGGAAGACGTAATGTTCGCCCTGATCGCCAGCACCGAGTTCGCCACGAACCACTAGGTGGGCTGGGCGGGGTGTGAGTTGGCAGGTTGTGGTGGGCGGGCAATCCTGCCCGCCCGAGAAACAACGCGCGAGCAGGATTGCTCGCGCCACTTCAGGCCCTTTCGCCTAGTAATCGTTGATGCGGAAGCGGTTGTAGGCGGTGCCCAGGGCTATCACCAGCCAGGCGGCGCCTGAGGCTACTTGCTCCCATGGGGTTACGATTACGCTGAACACTGTGGCTTCGGCGGATTTTCTCAGCCAGTGGAAGCTGGGCATGGCTACCTTCAGGATGTCCACCCAGTCCTGCAGCCAGTCGAGCTTTGAAATCAGCGGCGCGTCGCCGGGGTCGGTCAGCGCGCCCACGGCTGTGTCCACCACCACGTAGTACACGTACCCGATCACCATGGCCATGCTGGTGCTGCGTGTCAGCAGGCCGACCCACCCCACAATCGCGTACAGCAGCGCGAGGCTGAACAGCGTCATCGGCAGGCCACCGAAGAACTGCCACAACCACACGCCGGTCTTCAGGCCGAACCCGACGAAGATGATCGCGTACACGGCAATGATGATCGTGCTGAACAGCAGCAACCCGCCGAGATATTTGCCGAAGAAGATGTGCCAGCGGCGGATCGGCTTGCTCATGACAAGGTCGACGTTGCCGGCTTCCAGCATGCCCGGGAAATACCCGGCGCAGACGGCAATGAACCCGAACATGGCGACAGTGAAAATGAGCTGCACCACGCCCGCCATGTGCCACTCCGCGCCCTTCTCCAGCTTGGAGAGGTTGCCGGTGCGCTCGGCGATCAGCTTGTTGACCTCGCTGCGCACGTAGGTGCTCTGGTCGCGGTTCTGTTGCTCCTTCGCTTCCATCTGCGCCTGGAGGTCGCGCGCGATGTTTTGGGCGTTGCTGATCTCCTCGGGCGATGCGCCGGTGTTCATCAGGCGCTGCACTTCGTAGTCCGCATCGTTCCAGCGCTGGTACAGCGCATCGACCTCGCGGCGCCCCTCCGCAAGCTTGTCGTCCCACCCGATCCTGTGCCGCAATGAGCTTGCCAGCAGCCCTTCCCACTGGGCTTCCAGGCCGAAACGCACGCGCTCCTGCCCGGTCTGCGCGGTCAGGATGGTCTGGCCGTCGGGCGCCGTGCGCGTTTCAACCGGGTACAGCGCTAACCAGATCACGAACGCAAAGCACAGCAGCATCACCAGCATCACCCACTGGTGTTTGCTCTGCCGCCAGGTGTCGCCGACAATGGCCCAGAACGCGGTCATTGCTGCCCCCCGACCCCGTGGGCGTCCGCGTCATCCATCGCGCGCAGGAAGGCTTCTTCCAGGCTGGCATGGTACTGCTGCACCTCGTAGATCTTGATGCCCGCTTCGCGCAGCGCGTCGATCAGCCCGGGCACGGCTTCGCGGTCGGCGACGGCGACTTCGCACCCGTGCTCGGTCCGCGTGGCGCCTTCCAGCGCCTTGGGCAGCGGCTCGGGCAGCGCGCTGGTACGAAAGCGCAGGTGCATGCGGCCGTCGCGCATGCTCATCTCTTCGGTGATCTGCGAGACGGGCCCCTGCCGCAGCACGCGGCCCCGGAACATGATCGCGATCTCGTTGCACACCGCTTCGACTTCAGCCAGCAGGTGGCTGTTGAGAAAGACGGTCACGCCGTTGCGGCCCAGCTCGCGAATTACGTCGCGGATTTCGTGGCGGCCGGCGGGGTCAACGCCGTCGGTGGGCTCGTCGAGCATGATCAGCCGCGGGTCGCCCAGCATCGCCTGCGCGAGGCCCACGCGCTGGCGCATGCCCTTGCTGTACTTGCTGATCTTGCGGTCGGCCCAGTCCTGCATGCCGACGAGGCGCAGCTTATGCTCGACCTCGGTTTTCAGGGCCGCGCCGCGCAGGCCTTTCAGTTTGCCGAAGTATTCGCACACGCCGCGGCCCGTAAGGTAGCGGGCGAACTGTGTGCCTTCGGGCAGATAGCCCACCTGCTGCCGGGCGTCGGGGTTGGTGGCGTCGATGCCCAGGATGGTCGCGCGGCCGGTGGTGGGGCGGCAGATGCGCAGGACGGTCTTGATGAAGGTGGATTTGCCCGCGCCATTGCCGCCCAGCAGGCCGAACACGCATCCGGTGCGGACCTTGAGGTCAATCGGCTCAAGCGCCCGTACGCGCGCGCGCAGGCTTTTGTAGGTCTTGGAAAGGCCTTCAGTCTCGAGCGCAAATTCCATCAAGGGGAATATTGCACGATGAGACGCCGGTGATGCAAGAGATTGCGCAATGTGGAAAGTGGCAAAGCCTGGAGTTGGTCGCCCACGAGCACGTCCCGCACCTGTAAGAACCCATCTCAAAAGCAAGCTCGCGCAGAGAACGCGGAGCACGCAGAGAACTGCCAAGGCAAAGAAACCACGGGTGGACACGGGTAAACACCTGTCCCAAAACGAGGCCAAAACCGTGTTCAACTGTGTTCACCAGTGGTTGCTCTCGTTTTTCTCTGCGCGCGCTGCGGACTCTGCGCGAGCTTCTGTTTGGCCGTCTGAGAAAGGTTCCAAGTCCCCGCGAAACACCCCGCGCCCGCCCGTTTGATGCCGGTTCTTCCTTACTATACTGCCTGTCCCTTGCCGTACCCCGGCGGTGGCTGCCCGTGAGCAAGAAGAAGCGCAAGCAATCCGTCCCCGAAACCCGGAATGCGCCAGAGCCTGAGCAGGCTCCGGCGCCCGATTCGCGGGTGCGCGCCCCGCGCTGGCTGCCCGGCCTGTTCGTGGTGGTGGTTGCGGTTGCGGCGTTCGGCGCCTACAGCGGCACGCTGGACCACGGGTTTACGAACTGGGACGACAACTGGCTGATCACCGAGAACCGGCACATCCGGGGCCTCTCGTGGGAGAACATCCAGGTGATGTTCAACCCGATGTCGCCGCGCGAAGAGCTGGGCAACGAGTACCTGCCCCTGCGCGACCTGAGCTACGCAGTGAACTACGCGCTGGATGGCTACGACGCGCGCGGGTACCACGCCACCAACCTGCTGCTGCACATCTTCAACTCGCTGCTGGTGATGCTGCTGGCGTGGCGACTGACCACGCGGCGCTGGGTGGGGTGCGTCGCCGGCCTGCTGTTCGCGGTGATGCCGGTGCACGTGGAAGCGGTGGCCTGGCTGTCCTCGCGCAAGGATCTGCTGGCGACGCTGTTCCTGCTGGGCTCCGCTAACCTGTACCTGGCTGCGCGTATGCCGCGCACGCACGTAATGCCCAGCGAAAGCTTTGTCCGGCGTGTGCGCGAGAGCAAGCGGGTCGCGTATTCGCTGTCGGTGCTGCTGTTCGTGTTCGCCCTGATGTCCAAGATGACCGCGGTGGTGCTGCCCGCGCTGCTGCTGCTGTTGGAGCTGTTTCGAGGGCCGTCGCTGCATGCCGCCTCCAAACCACGCCGGGCGCTGATGGCTGCGCCGTTCTGGGGCATCGCGATCCTGTTCACCGCGCTGGCTTCACACATCGGCAGCGGGCTGATGCGCGAGCCGTACGGTGACAGCCGATGGCAGTCGCTGCTGACTGCCACCAGCGCGATCACGCGCGACTTCCAGGTGATGCTCGCCGGGTGGCCGCTGCACGCCGCCGTGGACATGCCGGTGCAGACCGGGTTTGCCGTGCCGGTGATCGTCGGCGCGCTGATCCTGCTGGCCTTGCTGGCGCTGGGCGTGCGCGGGTGGTTGGTAAGCCGCCGCGGCGAGTGGGGGAAAGAAGCCTGCATGGCGTGGGGCGCAGCCGGGTTCGGCGCGCTGTGGTTTCTGATCGCGCTCAGCCCGGTGAGCAACTTCGTGGTCCAGATCGGCACCGTGTTCGCCGAGCGCTACCTGTACATCCCGGCGATCGGTATCGCGATCGCGCTGGCCACGCTTGGCGTGATGGCGGTTGACCAGTTGCGCCGTCGCCGTGAGTTGCGCCCGCTGGTGCACTTTGCGGCATTGGCTGTGCTGGTTGGCGTAGCAGGCGTTGCCGTCTGGCGCACGCACGACGCGGCGAAGTCGTGGGCTGGCAGTGAGCGGCTGTGGACCGACGCGCTGGCGCACGACGCCGGCAACCACGTGGCGCATTTCAATCTCGGGCGCGCGCTGGAAGACCGCGCGCTGAACGAGCCGGACGAAGCCGCCCGCACCGAGCTGCTTGCGCAAGCCTACGCCAGCTATGAAAGCGCTCTTGAGCATCCCGCGCGCACGTACCGCAACGACCCCGCGCGCGTGCTGGGCGCGATGGCGCTGAACCAGGTGCATCGCGGCAACCCGGAAGCGGCGCTGAGTTTGCTGGAGCGCGCAAGGCAGCACATCGACCTGCCGTGGCGCCACGCCGAGGCGAAAGCCGACATCCTTGCGCTGCTGGCGAACCCGCGCGGGCTGGCGCTTTCCGCGATGGGCCGCCACGAGGAGGCGCTGGGCGCGTTCGAAGAATCGTTGCAACATTCCAAGCGCTACCTCGGCGCGCGCATCAACCTGGCGGCGGAGCTTGGCCGCAAGGCGCTGGCGGGCGACCAGATCGACGAAGCGCGACTGAACCGCGCGCTGTCGGAGCTGGCGGAGTACGAGCGGGCGCGCGGGCGTGACGAGCTGTTGCTGGAAGCGCGCGCGCGGCTGCGGCTGGCGGAGTTCGACAAGCGCCTCGCGGTGTCGGGCAAAGGCGGCGAGAAGGAGATTCCCGCCGAGCTTAGGCCGATGCTTGACGAGTCAAGAGAGCTGTACGGCGAGCTGGTCAGCGCCCGCAAAGAGGGCGCGGCAACGCCGTCGCAGCTTGCCGGCACGCTGGTGGAGGCGGCTGACGCGTTCGCCCGCGGCAGCCCCGGCGACCGCAAGTCCGAGCAGCTCCTGCGCGAAGCCATGCGCGTCAAGCCGAGCTATCTCGGCCTGCGCACGCTGCTGGCGCAACTGCTGTTCGAGCGCGATGAACCCGCCGCCCGCCGCGAAGCCACCACGCTGCTGGAAGCGGAGTTGAAGCAGCACCCGGAGTACAAGCCGGCGTTGAAGCTCAAGGCGGCGGGGTTGCGCCAGAACTTCGTCAACGAAGTGGCGCGGCTGCAATCGGAGTGGCGGGCGGAGTTTGTCGCCGCTTACAAGGACGACAAGCCGACGATCGAAGGGCTGATCACCAAGCTCTACAAGCGCGACGCGTTCCGGAAGCACCTGCTGACTTGCGTCGCGCTGCTGCACACCGCGACCGAGACCGATCCCGACAACGCCGAAGTGCACGCGATGATGGATGACATCGGCGCGCGGATCTCGATTGCGATGTGGGTGACGCAGGACACGGAGCTGCGCATCGTCACGGAAGACCTGCTGCGCACCGGTTTCAACGCGAACCCCGTAGACGGGCGCATCAGCGGCATCCTGACCCGGCTGTACACCGAGCTGGCTGAGCAGGTGATCTCGCGGCCCGAGAAGGGCGACGACGCCTCGCGCAAACGCGAGGACCTGGACGGGTTGCTTGAGAACATGCTCAAGCTGTCGGAGCGTGCGCGGCGCATTCTGTCGAAGAAGCTGTTCGAGATCGGCGACAAGGTGGATCGCGGCGAAATCGACCTGATGGGCGAAGACGGTAACCCGCTCACGCTGTCCAGCGGCGCCACGCGCATGGCGGCTTCGGAATTCATCAAGGCGGCCACGCTGCTGAACCCGGAGAACATCGTCGCGCTGGACTGGCTGAAGGTCTACTACGAAGAGACCGGCAGCTTCGAAGAAGCGCTGGATGTGTTCAACAAACTGATCGCCGCGATGGGCGACCGGCCGGACCTGTGGTACAGCGTCAACCTCGCGCTGGCGCAGTTGCAGTCCACGCACGCCGAGGGCATCCACCGCAGCTTCCAGCACAAGATCAAGCTGGGTGACGAAGCGGGCGCGCGCGACCTGCGCCAGAAGCTGGTGCCTGCGTACCTTGCCGTGGTCAAGACTACGGGCGAGTTGATCGACAATCCGCAGGACCCGGACAAGATCGCGCTGCCGATTCGCCTGCGCGGCGCGGCGTGCCAGCGGCTTGCGTACTACCTGACCGCGGACGCGGAGAAGTACTACACGCTGGCGCTGGAAGCGTATGAGCGCGTGCCGCTGGACTTCGGGGACGAGATCGCCGACGTGCGCCGCAAGCGCTCATGGTTCGTGCGCGACCCGTACAAGAAGCTCGAAGAGTTGAAGCAGATCCGCCGCGAGGCGCCGGCTGGCAAGGATGTCTCGGACGTTATTGCCGAAATCATCAACCTTGAGCGCCGCATCGCGCGCATTGAAGCCGAAGCGCAGCTCAAGTCCGGCAACCCGCAACGCGCGCTGGAGCTGCTTCAGGAAGCGATGAAGGTGCCGTCGCCCGAGTTGTACGCGATTCGCGGGCGCGTGTACCTGGAACTCGCGGCGCGCGCGAAAGGCAAGCAGGCCGAGGAGTGGAAGGTGCTCGCCGCCAAGGACCTCGTGTCAGCCGGCACCGATCCTGAGGCGCTGCTGCAAGGCGCAAAGCTGTACTGGACCGACGAGGCGCTGCGGTTTGAAGCGGACGCCATGGCGCAGGCGCGGCGCGCCTTCGTGATGGCCGACGACCTGTTCGGCGTCGCGCTCACCGCAATGGAAAAGGACGCACCGCAGCGCAAGCGTTATGAGGAGCAGCGCCAGTTCGTGCGCGACGAGCTGAAGAAGATGGAACGCGTCGGCGCGCAGTACCTCGCGCTGTCTGAGGAGCAGCAGAAGAAAGACGATCTCGACGCGGCGCTGCGTCACGCGCGCACGGCGGTCGAGTTTGTGGGCGACAGCCCGGTCGCGCTGCTGGGGCGCGTGCAGCGCGCGCTGGCGGATCGCCGAGATGAATCTGCCGACCGCCACGCTGCCAGCGCGCGCGCGTCGTTCGAAGCCGCGCTGCGCATCGACCACCTGTTGACGAGTCAACGCCTCGATTTGCAGCTTGAGCTGGTGGCGCTGCTGCTCGATCACTTCCAGGACAAGGCTGCTGCGCGCAACTGGCTGGAGATCGCGCAACGCACCCTGGACCACTCGGAGGGCGGCGACGCGGCGTACCGGCGCGAGAAGTATCAGCCGCAGATCAACGAGCTGCGGGGGCGCGCGGGGCGCTGAGCCAGCCTTCGCGGCGAGTCAGACAGAATTGCCGAAATTATCGGACGCAGAAACGGGTTTCAGCGTCGCCCGCAAACCCGCTTCATAGGCGGGTTTCAGAGGG
>CAZNBU010000025.1:0-16132 GCA_964571035.1 uncultured Planctomycetaceae bacterium
GGCCCGACCTGCGCGTGCGCGGGCAGGAGATTCTGTACTACATCACCTACTTCCTGCCGCGCTTTCTCGATCAGCCGCCGCGCGAGCGCATGCACACGCTGCTGCACGAGCTGTACCACATCCACCCGCAGTTCAACGGCGACCTGCGGCGCTTTTCCGGGCGCAACGAGTTTCACGGCAGCCGCTACGACGACTTTGACGGCGTGGTCGATCACATGCTCGAAGAAGCCATGCCGCACATCGACATGGACCGCTTTCCGTTTCTCACCCACACGTTTGACCAGCTCGCACAGAAGTACGGCAGCGTCGTGGGCAACCGCCTTCGTAAGTTCCAGCCGCGGCGTGTGAAGCTGGAAGAGATCCCCTCCAACCTTGCCGCCATCCCCCACGCAACGCACAAAGATGGCGCCGGCCAGCGCCAGCTTTTCACCAGCACCGCCGACGCCTTCAACACCCTTGGCCGCGCCCCGCGTCGGGGCTAGACTCCCGCCGCCGGAAAGGAACGCATGGCCGTTTTCATTGAGTGCATCTGCGGCAAGAAGTACCACGTAGATCGCGCGCAGGTGCAGAAGTTCGACTGCGAAGGGTGCGGGCGAGCGCTCGTGGTCCCGTCGCCGCAGCTTGAAGCCAAGCTCAACCAGCTACGCGAGCGCATGCAGCAAGGCGAGCCCGGCATGCGCGACGCCATGGCGCAGGCCGTGGAGATGAAGAACTCCCACGCCATGCCGCTGATCCGCGACGGCGCCCAATCGGGTCTGCGCGAAGCCGTGAACATCGCGCTGGTCGGCATGGCCGACTTTCCGGGCGACGGGCGGCAGGTGCTGACCGACTGGATTGTCGAAGGCCGGCTGAGTGTGAACCGGCTGATCTCGGCGATGCGCGAAGGCAACTACGCCATGGGCGCCGATTACCTGTGCGATTTGGTGGCCAAGGGCAAGCTGAAGGAAAGCCACATCACCGAAATCGCTCCGTACCTGGGCGAAAGCGGGTCGCAGCGCGCGCTGGAAACCCTGAAGGAGCTGCGGCGCAAGCACCCGAACCTCGGCGGCATTCTCGACGACGCGCTGGCCAAGCTGCGCCACCTGGACGGCAGCGCGGGCGGAATCCCCGACGAGGCGAAGATGATCCCCGGGCGCCAGTCCGGCCGCCAATCCGAGCGCCAACCCGCGAAGAAAGGCTGTATGGGCCTGCTGCTGGTGATCGGCGCGACGGTTGGCATGCTGCTCTGCGCGCTGTATCTGGGTGGAAGCTTTTGACCGTGTCTCAACGTCGTTCAACTACAATGACCAATCACCAGTCCCCAATGACCAATGCGGTCGCGATCCTTGGTCGTTGGTCACTGCGGCTCATTCCGCTGGCGCTTCTCGCGCTGGGTGCAATCGCCACGACCGCATGCGACGACGTCAACCGCGAGGCGTTTGCCGGCATCAAGGGCGCCGTGGGCTACCCGCCGATCGCGGACTGCCACGTCGAGGTCTACAACGCGCTCAACTTCAAGAGCCTCGATTCAACCGAAGGCCGCATTGCGCAGGGCCGCACCAACGGCGCCGGGCGCTTTTCCATCGAATTGTCGGAGCGCTACCTGGGCCGCCCCATGATCCTGGTTGCCCGCCCCGACGCGCGCGCCATGTACCGCGACTTCGGCGCGACGGGCACACCAGACGTGCCGTTCGACGCGCCACGCCAGCCGTGGGTCGCCGTGATGAACGACTGGGTCGGCGGCGAAGACATCGTCTCGATCAACCCGATCACCACCGTCGCATTTCACAGCCTGATGCGCCTGCCCGTTCAGCAGGCTGGTCCCGGCACGCTGCGCTTTGACCGCAACATCACGCTGGGTGTGCTTGCGGCAACGGCGGCGAATTTCGGGTTTCGGTCGGGCATCGGCAGCGAAAACCCGGCACCGCCCGACGGCGCAGGATTCGCCGAGCCCAAGCCGTTCTACCTTGAGGAAAACGCGCGCTCGGTGTCTTACACGTATGCGTGCCTGCAACTCGCGAAAGCCGCCAACGAGTTCGTGAACACCACGGCCGATCCCAACGACCGCGCGCTGGACTTCTATGAAGCCCTGTTCCGCGACGCGCAGGACGGCGTACTGGACGGGCAGTACTTCGGCATGCCCGATCCCTTCCTGAACGAGGTGCCGTCCGTGATCGGTCGCGACGTGGATGGGGCGTCACGCCTGTTCCAGTTTCTTGCCAGCCTGCCGCTCAGCGTCAGCGAGCAGCAGACTGCCGGCGCGGTCAACGACGGCAGCTTCGACCCGAAGCCCGTGGACATGATCGCGATCCAGACCGGCGCGACGGGCGCGCTGCGGCCGACTCGCGTGGACAGCTTTGATGTGCTGAACTTCCCGTACTCGGGTAACGTCGAGATCACGCTGCGCGGCCAGGGGTTCCGCCGCACCGACCAGTTCATCTTCCGGCAGGGCAACGATAACGACACGGACTTTCGCGTAAGCCGCACGTCGGTCGGCGTGGACGGCGAATTTCTGTACCACAGCGATACCGAACTGCGCATGCGCATCCCGGATTTCGCCGTGACGACCAAGACGGTGCACGAGAAGCTGATGGTGCCCAGCAACGCGGATTTCAGGGTGCTGCGCGTGATCCTGCAGAACATGCCGGAGATCTTCGACAACAAGCGCAGCGTGAACCACGTGCTGACCACGGACGCACGCATCACCAACCGCACTGAGCCGCTGCTGATCCACACCGAGATCGGGCGCGTTGACACATCGGGCTTGCTGGATCGGGTGACGTCGGGCAACAACGTCTATGACGCTGCTACGGACCCCGCGACGCTCGATCCTGCGGCAGACAACGTCTACGAGCTGCGCGTGCGCGTGTGCAACCCCGGCCCGGATGCGGTGAACAACCTGGGGCTGAACTTCACGCTGAGCGCGTTTTCGCAGCTTGGCAACCCGGTCGTAGCCGACACCTTCGGCGGCGCGGCAGCAGGACGGGCGGTGATCTTTGCTGACCCGCTCCCATCCGTCAGTCTCAACCCGGGCGAAGTCGCGCGCTTGGACTGCCGCGTGATCTTTCTCGACACAGCCATCGGCATTGAGCTGGCGCCGGGTGCGCCGGTGCGCTTCACGCCCGTGCTTGAGGGCGTCAGCGCGGGCGCGGGCACGCCGCTGGTTTCGACGGGCGACGTTGTCGGGTTCAACCGCTCGGCTGAGCTTGCGCCGGTTGACCCGGATGCCACGCCGCTGCTGGACGCGATGGCCGCGCCGACGATGCCGGCCAACGTGACCGCAGGCGAGACGTTTGAGATCCGCATCGACCTGTCCGGCTCGCCGACCGCCGGCGGGAACATGCGCACGCTGCGGGTGACCGACATCGAGGTTGCGATCAATTTCGACGGCGCCGATTCGGTGATTCACCTTAGCGACTCGTTCTTCCGCACGCCCGCAACATCCGGGCTGACGTTCGTCAGCGCCCGGCTTGACTCCGACGGCGGACGCGCCATGCCGGTAACGCTGACACAGGCCGCCGACGCGGACGCCGTCATCCTGACCGTGCAGACCGAGGCCGGGATCACCGGCGCACTGACCGCAACGTCCACCGCACGAGCCATCGACCCGTCCAGCGGCGTAGTCTCAACGCAAACCTCGGCCGCGGGGAACACAACTGTCGTGCCGTAGGGGCGACGCTTGCGTCGCCCGCGACACCGCGTGCACATTCGAGGGCGACGCGAGCGTCGCCCCTACCTTGCCACCTTCGTGTTGGACGCATCACTACGTGTTACGCTATTGCCATGCGCGACGAAGCTGAACGTCTGCGGGATGCCTTGGACCTCTACCGCGAGGGCGACCTTGCCCGCGCGCAGATGCTGCTGGAGATGATCGAGCAGGACCAGCTCGATCCCGGCCTGCACGTCGAAGCCAACTATCTCTGGGGGCTCGTGCTCGCCAGGCGCGGCGACGCCATGGAGGCTGCATCGCACTTCCAGCGCTGCGTACGGCTTGACCGGCGGTTCTACCCGGCGCTCGACGCGTGGGGCAACGTGCTGGCGGGCATGGGCGACGCCCGCGGCGCGATCGACAAGTACCGCCGCGCGCTGGCTGTAGTGGACGAAAAGCAGGCGGCGCACGTGCTGTTCAACTACGGGCAGGTGTTGCAAACCCACGGGTACACGCTGCGGGCGCTGCGCAAGTTCCGCGACAGCTACAAGCGCAAACGCAGCGGCGACGCGGCTTACATGGCGGGCACGTGCTTTCTGCAACTTAAGCGGCCGCGCGGCGCGATGAAGTGGATGCAGCGCGCGCTGGACGCCGAGCCGAAGTCAGCCCGCAACCTTGTCGGCCTCGGCAACGCCTTTGCACTGAATGACCGGCGCGACGCAGCCATCGTTCAGTACAAAGCCGCGCTGGCGCGCGATCCCGCCTGCGCCGACGCCCACTACAACTGGGCCTTGGCGCTGGCTGCCCAGGGGGAGTACGCGAAGGCCGTCCGCCAGTGCAAGCAGGGTTTGCGCGCGAACCCCGAGGGGTTCGAGCTGCTGGCGCACCAGGCCTACTGCCTGCGCCAGATGGGCGCGTACGATGCCGCGCTGCAAGCCGGCAAACGCATGCGCGCCATCGCGCAACAAGCGCGCGGCAACCGGCGCAAGCCGGAGTTTCTCGACGTGATGACCGCCAACGAAGCCGCCTGCCTGCGGTCGCTGGGGCGCAACCAGCTTGCGCGGTCGCGGCTGCTGGAGCAGTTGCGCCGCGCGCGCGACGCAAGCTCCAAGAGTCTGGCGGAGCTGCGGTATCTCGACCGGCGCCGGATTCGCGGCGCGCAGCGCTTCGAGTTAACGGTCACTGTGCGCGTGCCCGCCGCCGACAGCGAAGAGGATGAAGGCGCGTTGCGGCACTACCAGCGCACGTACTGGGTAATCGCGCGAGACGTGAAGGCAGCAAGGCGCTTGGCACGCGAATTGGAGCCGGCGGAAGCCGACCTGCGTTTTGACGCTCGCACCGTCGTCAGCGAAACCATGAACGAGGCGGATCAGGGAGTAGCCGAGCCCGCGGTGCCGGTGGCGTAGGGGCGACGTTTACGTCGCCCGCAGGAACGGGTGATGCGCGAGGATGAGGGCGACGTAAACGTCGCCCCTACGCCAGCGAATCCATGATCTCTTCCAGCGCCTCGGGGCTCGGGCGCAGGACGTCTTCCTTCAGCGACGACAGCGGCACGTCGACCATGCCGATGTGATCGACAAAGCGCGGGTTTTCCTTGTTCAGGTAGATCACGCCTGTCGGGGTCTTGCCGCTTTGGTGATACTCGGCGAGCAGGCTTAGCGCGCCCGCGCGGTCGGTGGGATCGTAGTCGCGGTCCAGCGCCTTGATCGTGATGTGGCTGCCGTCGCCCAGCGTCACCACGCGCTCTTCGCCGTGGTCCATCTCCTCGAAGTGCGGGTCGTAGGCCGGCACGAAACCGATGTCCTGCAAAGCCAGCTCGTTGTTCTTCATCCACGGGAACGACTTGGTGCTGCCTTCGTGGTTGTTGAACGTGACGCACGGGCTGATGATGTCGAGCATCGCCGTGCCCTTGTACGCCAGCGCCGCCTGCATCACCTGCCGCATCATCTTGGTGTTGCCGGCGAACATGCGCGCGACAAACCCGCAACCAAGCTCAACCGCCAGCGCGCACAGGTCGATCGCGTGCATGTGGTTGGTCTGCCCGTGCTTCAGCTTGCTGCCCTTGTCGGCGGTCGCGCTGAACTGGCCCTTGGTGAGGCCGTACACGCCGTTGTTCTCGACGATGTAGGTGATGTCGAGATTGCGCCGCATCAGGTGCATGAACTGGCCCAGCCCGATGTTGGCGGTGTCGCCGTCGCCACTGACGCCGATCAGCTTCAGGTTGCGGTTCGCAACCGCGGCACCCGTCGAGACGCTGGGCATGCGCCCGTGCACGCTGTTGAAGGCGAAGCTGCGACTCATGAAGTACGCGGGCGTCTTGCTGCTGCACCCGATGCCGGACATCTTGACGACGTTTTCCGGCTTGACCGAGTTGTCGAAGCAGGCGTCGATCAGGCGGCCGGTAATCAGGTCGTGGCCGCAACCGATGCACAGGGTGCTCTTGCTGCCGGCATAGTCCTTCTTCGCCAGGCCGACGCGGTTGGTGGATGGGGCTTCTGCGGTTCCTGCCATGGTTTGCACCTCTCTGGAGAGGCCAGAGGTCAGAGGCCGGAGGTCAGGGACCAGCCGGCGTGTCGCTCAGCCTCGCTTTGCTGTAGCCGGAGGAAAGGTCGATTCGCCATGTTCTCACTGGCCTCTGACCTCTAGCCTCTGGCCTCTATCCCCCTACTTCTCGTGTTCCATTGCCACGACCTGCTTTACGACGGTGTCGGCTGTCAGGGGCATGCCGTCGTAATGCAGCACACTTCTTAGTTTGTGCGCGAAGCGCGGCAGCTCGGCGTTGAGCGCCATGCGCATCTGGCCGTCGCGGTTCAGCTCTACTACGTACACGCGCTCGTGCGAGTGCAGGAAGTCTTCGACCTCCTGCGTAAACGGGAACGCGCGCAGGCGGCACAGGTCAAGCCTTAGCGCATGCTTCTTGTCGAGGTCGTGCAGCGCCTCGTTGATCGCCTCGGTCGTGGTGCCGAAGTAGATCAGCCCTGCGGCGTGGCCTTCACTCTTGATCGCCGGCTTGGGCACGCGCGTCTTGGCGGTATCGAACTTGCGTGCAAGGCGATCCATGTTCGCCTTCCAGTGCTGCGGTTTTTCGCTGTAGGTCGCCTCGGGCGTGTGGCCGGTGCCGCGCGTGAAATACGCGGCTTTGGGGTGATCGGTGCCGGGGATGGTGCGAAACGGGATGCCGTCACCGTCCACGTCGCGGTAGCGCCCCCACTGCCCGTTGAGGCGGTCCAGATCTTCCTTGCTGAGCACCTTGCCTCGGCGGAACGGCTCTTTGGGGTACTCGAAGCGCTCGCTCATCCAGTAATTCATGCCGAGGTCGAGGTCGCTCAGGATGAACACTGGCGTCTGGAATTCCTCGGCAAGATTCAGCGCTTCGCCCGCCATCTCGAACGCCTCCTTCGGCGAGTTCGGGATGACCACGATATGCTTGGTATCGCCGTGGCTCGCGTACAGCAGGCTCAGCACGTCGCCCTGCATCGTGCGCGTGGGCAGGCCTGTGCTGGGGCCTGTGCGCGCGACGTTGCAGATGACGAACGGGATTTCCGCGAAGTAGCCTAGGCCGATGATCTCGTTCATCAGGCTGATGCCGGGGCCGCTGGTGCTGGTGAAGGCTCGCGCGCCCGCCCACCCGGCGCCGGCGAGCATACCGACGGCGGCGATTTCGTCTTCCGCCTGCACGACAGCGAAGGTCTTCTTGCCGTCCTGCATGCGGTACTTGTTGAGGTAGTCCTCAAGGTACTCGCACAGGCTGCTGCTGGGCGTGATCGGGTACCAGGTGACGACACTGACGCCGCCGAACATCAACCCAAGTGCGGCGGCTGCGTTGCCCTCAATGATGATCTTGCCCTTGTTCGCGTCCATGCGCTCAACGCGATACGGGTCGATCTTCTTGAGGTTCTCCGCGGCCCATTTGTACCCGTACTCGACAGCGGGAACGTTGAGGTCGATCGCCTTCTGCTTGCCCGCCAGTTGCTGCGAGATCGCCTTGCGAATCTCGTCCATGTCGATATCGAACAACTGCGCGCAAACTCCCACGTACAGCATGTTCACGACCAGCTTGCGCAGGCGCGCGTCGGGGCAGCAGTCGATGACGAGTTTCTTGAACGGCACGGCGTAGTGGATGCAATCGGGCCGCTTGTCGCTGAGGTTCAGCGTCTCTTCGTAAATCAGCACCGCGCCGGCGCGGGCCGTTTCAATGTCCTCGTCGCCGGTGTCGGGGTTCATGCACACCACGATGTCGGCGTCCTGTTTGCGGGCGATCCACCCGTCCTTGTTGGCGCGGATCGTGAACCAGGTCGGAAGCCCCTGGATGTTGCTCGGGAACAGGTTCTTGCCGCTGACCGGGATGCCCATCGTGAACAACGAGCGCAGCAGCACCATGTTGCTGGTCTGGCTGCCGCTGCCGTTGGCGGTTGCGACGTGAAGGACAAGGTCGTTGACGATCGTCTGGGTTGTGGGCTCTGAGGCCTGGGCTGTGGCCATCTGCACTACTCTCCATGCGGGTAGGACGCGCCGTAGCGCTTCAATTCCTTATAGTTCGCATGCTTGCACCCGCAACGGGACGGGCCGCCTAGGTAGGCTCGGGCCCCGTGGGCGGCGGGCCTTTGGGGGCGTCTACCTTGATCGCCTGGATGGTGTCCACGTGCAGCAGGTCGCCATTGGCACTGAGGTGAATCTCGAACGTGCCCTCCTTGGGGAACTGCAGGCCGGGCAGGTTGATGCCGGTCTCGAAATCCTCCAGCGGGCGGTTGTGCTTGAGGCCGCGCAATTCGGCTTTGCCGAGGCTGCTGCCGTCGGCGGGATCGACGAACTCGATCGTGAGGTCGTAGGCGCCGTTCATCTCGCCCAGCATCACGTAGACGCCAAAGCGCGCGTGAAACACCGGAAACTGCGGCGCGTGCACGCGACGAAAGATGCCAACGACGGTGTACTTGCCGTCGGTGCTGCGGATCACCTGGTCACAGATCAGGAATGCCTTAACTCTGGGCGTGCTGCCGCTCATGCGTGAGGGTTTAGCGCAATCGCGCCCCGATACAAGGGTTGTGTTCAGCGGCCCTGGCCCGGCCCGCCGCCAAACCCCGGGATCATGCCCGGCGGGATCATCCCGCCAAGCTCCTCCACCGTGCCGGGCAACAGCGCGCCCTCGGCAGCCGTCTTTTTGTACTCCTCGTACTGCTGCTCGGTCATGGTGCGTTGCAGCTCGGCTTCCGTGTCTTTGCGCGCGGTGTCGACCTGCTTGGCGATTTCCTCGGGTGTGGCTCCGCTTTCGCGCCCAGCTGCGGTGATGTCCTTGACCTTCTTGCGGGTCTCCGCCTCGATGCGCAGCACTTCGCTTTTCTGGCGCTCGTCGAGCTTCAGCGGGTCAAGCCGCCTATCGTGGAACATGTCCACGGCGACCTTCATCGCCTTCTCGCGCTTGACCGGATCCATCCAGATCTGCATGCCGCTCTGGCGCGGGTTTTCGGGGTCGAAGTCGAGCCCGGCTTCCTTGGCGCGGCGGGCAAACTCGGCCATCTGCTCCTGGCGCTCGGCTTGGCGGTCTACGCGGCGGGCCTCGCGCTCGGCTTGCTGCTCTTCGTCGTAGCGTTCCTGCATCGCCTTGAACTTGGCGTAGGTGTCTTCATCCGGGGCCTTTTCTTCGACGACGGCATCTTCCTTCGCGACGTCCTTCTTTTCGGCCTGTGCGGCGAGCTTGCGCTCGGCTTCGCGCCAGCGTTCTTCGGCGCGGTCGAGGCGGCGCGTGAGCTCGGTCAGGTCCACCGGCTCGGTCTTCTCAGCCGCCGCGCGCGCGAGTTCTTCGTTCAGGCGGGTGTTCTCATCCTGCAACGCGCCCACCTGCTGTTGCAGGCGCGCCAGGTCGGCACGGACTTCGCTGTCGTCGCGGCATCCAGAAAGGGCCAGCGTAGCACCGACCAGCATCAGCAAAGGAACCAGGTATCTCATGAGCGACCTCCGTTCAACGGATGGTCGTTGAGGTGCCGTGAAGCTCACGAAGATTTCTTGAAATCGGCCGCCTAGCGCTCAACCGACGCCTTCATCTGCTCGATGCGGCGCCTTAGGCCCTCATCGCCGGATTTGGCGACCAATGCGCACACATAGCGGCCCGCGCGCCACCACCATACCCGCTTGCCGTTGATTTCTACTTCGGCGGAGCGCAGGGCATCCGGCGCCGACTTGCCAAGGCATTCGCCCTTGAAAATCATCATGGCTACGCGATCGCCGTCCGAGGTGTCGAACACCGCACACATTACCGGGCGGCCGTCCACCTCGTCGCAGTGGTAGTCCGACACGCGGCAGCGCGTCTCACCGAAGCGGTTCGGCAGGTCGGGCCCCTCGGGGAAGAACTTTCGGTACTCCTCGACCGCTTTGCGGTAGCGGCAGCGCTCGCTGCGCGGCACGTCCAAAGTTGCGTTCGAAACCACGGGTACAAGGCTCGCCGGCATGTCCGGGCCCGGCCCGGGCGAATCATTGAAATAGAACACCAGACCGACGGCGATCATCACGCTGGCAGCAGCCAGCAGCGTCGCGCCGAACCACGGGAAGCGCGACGGCACAGCCAATTCCTCATCGGCGTCGATCTCGCAGCGATCGAGCGCGGCGATCACCTTGTCGTGAAGACCTTGTGGACACTCCACCGGCGTCTCCTGCATCGAGCCTTTCACGGCTTCCGAAAACTTTTTCTGGGCGGCGGCAAACCCTCCTACCCGCGAACTCTCGCCAAGGAAAGCTTCAGCACGTGCGTGCGCTTCGGGCGTTAGCTCGCCGGCGAGAAATGCCTCCATGTTCTGCCAGGCAAACCTCTGCTCTTCATCGTGCAAATCGTTTGAGCGAACTGCGTCGTCCATGGTTCAACTTATCCCAGCACGTTCCCTGCCGCGGCCCCGGGAATCTCCTCCCGGCCCAGCTCCACAATCCGGTCTCGCAGCAGCGCCTTGGCGCGCGAGAGCCGCGACATCACTGTCCCCAGCGGCACTTCCAGCACCGCCGAAATTTCCTTGTACGGCATTTCGCCGATCACGTTCATGATCAGCACGTCCCGGTACTCGTTGCCCAGGCCCTCCAGCGCGCGCTTCAGCCTGTCGTCCAGCGAGTCCATGAACGTCTCGTTGCGCATCAGCTCGGCCATTGCCGCCGCTGACTGGAAGTCATGCAGCATCAACCGGTCTTCTTCGCCCCGTGTGTCGCCGACATCTTCAAACCGCGCGTTGTCGGGGCGCGTCTTGCGGCGGCGATACAGGTTGATGAAACGATTCGTCATCACCCGGTACATCCAGGCCTTGAGGTTCGTGCCCGGCTGATACAGGTGGTATCTCTCGAATGCTCTAACGTAGGTGTCCTGCACCAGGTCCTCGGCGTCGCGCGGGTTACGCGTGAGCTTCAGCGCGCCTGCATACAGCACGCTCATGAGCGGGAGAGCCTCCCGCTCAAATCGCTCACGCTTCCTGCTCGCCACCCGGCACCTCACAATCGGAAACAGGGATGTGTCGGATGCCATTCCATCAAATTGCGGCGGATACGGCACCCCTGCGGTCAGCCTTTGGGCCGCTCCGTGCGAACTTCGGCGTGTTCCTTGCCCTCCAGCAGCGCGTTCCAGAACGCTTCGGTGAACACCTCAAGCCGGTCGCGGCACAGCTTGGCGCGCGCGACCAGGTCTTTGAGAGTGAACAGGCGCGCCGGATTGATGGCGATCCGGGTAAGGATCTTGGTCGTCGAAAGCCGCGCTTTTTCACGCACGTAGCGCTCAAGCTCGGGCACTTTCTCGTCACTGATGTCGAAGATGCTGCGCGCCACCACGAACGGGATCTTCTCGTCCTCGGCGATGTTGGCGATGGCGATGGCGCTCTGGTCCACCACGTCGGCCTGCGTCTTCATGAACAGCGCCAGCTTTTCCGACGGCAGGTGCACCGGGTCAAACACCGTCACGATGCTGCCCAGCGTGCCGCGGATGCCCGGCACGCTGCGCACCACGCGGCGCATCATCTCCTGCACGTTTTGCGGAAGCGCCACCGGGCGGTACTGGCTGCCCAACCCGATCGCGTTCAAAAAGTTCACCCCCACCACGACGTCGCCGACGTTCAATGCGGATGAAAGCGCGCTGCCGAACCCAATGCTGATGATGGCCAGCGGCTTGTCGACCTGGATGGCTTCTCGCAGCGCGGCGGCGGTGGCGTCGGGGTTGTGGCCGGTGATCAGGCACTTGGCGCTGGTGTAGTGCCAGATGCCGCCGTGAACCAGCCCGACCTTCTGGCGATACGTGCGCGGATTTTCCAGGCGCGAGATGAACTGCAACCCGTCCGACTCAGTGTGAACTGAACTACCGCACGTTTCGCGACTCCATCCCGCCGGAAGAAAAGATCGAGGAATTATCCTTCAAGCGGCACTACGCCTGGTTGATCGAGCATTTTGCGCCGCAGGACAAGACTCGTAACACCGTTTTTGTCGCCGAAAGCGCGGGCAAGTACGCGGGACACATCTGGCTTGGCACGCAGACCGACTTCTTTACCCGCCGTGTGGACCCGTGGGTGTTCGACCTGTCCGTGCATCCCGAGTTCCGCAATCTCGGGGTCGCCCGCGCGCTGCACGATCACGCCGTGGCCTGGCTTCGCAAACGCGGCGCGAAGATGCTGGGTTTGCAGGTCATGGCACACAACGAAGGCGCGGCGCGCATGTACAAGGCGCTGGGGTACAAACCGCGCGCGTTCAGCCTGAAACTCGAACTCTAGCCGTGCTTGCGTTCTGTCATTTCGCGCCGTACTATTACCGTGGTACTTTGTGGCAGAGAGTAAATGACCGCCATCCCCCGCCACATCGCCATCATCATGGACGGAAACGGCCGCTGGGCTGAGGCCCGCAACATGCGCCGTGTTCGCGGCCACGAAGCCGGCATCGACAGCGTGCGCGAAATTGCCGAGGAGTGCGCGCGGGTCGGCGTGGGCCAGCTTACGCTTTACGCGTTCTCCGAAGAAAACTGGAAGCGCCCCCGGCTTGAGATCGAGTTTCTCATGCGCATGCTCAAGCGCTTTCTCGTGCGCGAGCGCGACACGCTGATGCGCAACAACATGCGCTTCGGAGCGATCGGGCGCCTTGACCGCCTGCCCGCCGACGTGCGCAAGGAACTGGACAAGACTCGCAGCATGACCGCGAAAAACACCGGCACGCTGCTGTGCCTCGCGCTGTCATACGGCGGGCGCTCCGAGATTGTGGACGCCGCGAAGGCGCTGGTTGAGCGCGTGCAGCGCGGCGAGCTCCAGCCGGAAGAAATCGACGAAGCCTCACTGGCAGGCGCAATGTATCAGCCGGACATGCCGGACCCCGACCTGGTGATCCGCACCGCGGGCGAAATGCGCGTAAGCAACTTCCTGCTGTGGCAGATCAGCTACGCCGAGCTGTACGTCACCGACACCCTATGGCCCGACTTCCGGCCGGAGCACCTGCACGCCGCCATAGAAGATTTCAATCGCCGCGAACGCCGCTTCGGCGGCCTGAAGCCGGCTCTAACTGCCTGACGCGAAGGCGCGAAGTAGTCGCGAAGACCGCGAAGAAAAGCAACCACGGACCCACCAGAACACGACAGCAAGGAACCAGCCTGTGCAGTCTGGTGCTTTTGTCTTTAGGCAGTTCTCCGAGCCTTCGCGTGTCCTTCGCGTCTTCGCGTCAAGCCGATTGCGGGAGGGACCCCGACCGATAGGATGCGGCCCATGAAAGCAGTGATCGTTCGTGAACATGGCGGGTACGACAAGCTCCGCATTGAAGACGTTGAGAAGCCGACAATCCGCGCCGATGAGGTGCTGATCTCGGTCAAGGCTTCCGGCATCAACCACCTCGATCTTTGGGTGCGCAAGGGCGTGCCGGGGCACAAGTTCCCGCTGCCGATGATCCTGGGCACGGACATAGCAGGCGTCGTCGCCGAAAAGGGCGAGCTGGTCAGCAACGTGAACATCGGCGATCGGGTCGCCGTCAGTCCCGGGTACGCCGGCCCCGCGGGTGACGAAGCGCGTTCCGGGCAGATCCACCTTGCCCGCGACTACGGCGTTTTCGGCGAGCATCGCAACGGCGGGTGCGCAGAGTTCATGGACGCGCCCGCCGTCAACCTGCTCAGGATGCCCGACTGGATGTCGTTCACCGACGCCGCGGCCTGCCCGCTGGTGTTCCTGACCGCCTACTCCATGCTCCGCAAAGCCGACTTGCAGGCTGGCGAGACCATCCTGATGCACGCAGCCGGCAGCGGCGTCACCAGCGCCGGCATCCAGATCGCAAGGCTGCTGGGCGCGACCGTGATCGCTACGGCTGGCAGCGATGAGAAGCTTGAAAAGGCCAGGGCGCTGGGGGCCGAGCACGGCATCAACTATCGCACGCAGGATTTTGTCGAGGAGACCAAGAAGATCACCGGGCGCGCGGGCGTGGACGTGATCTTCGACCACATCGGCCCCGACACCTTTGCCGGCAACTTCAAGGCAATCAAATGGGGCGGGCGCATCGTCACCTGTGGCAGCACCAGCGGCGGCAACGTTGACCTGAACCTGCGCGCGCTGTTCTTCAAGCGCATCAGCCTGCTGGGCAGCACGATGGGGCCGATGGCGGACCAGCTTGCGGTCTGGAAGCTCTTGTGCCAGAAGAAGCTGAAACCGGTGGTGGATCGCGTGTTCCCCGTGGGCGAAGTCGGCAAGGCCCACGAGTACGTGGAGTCGCGCAAAGCCTTCGGCAAGGTCGTGCTGGACCTGGGGAAGTGGTAGGAGCAACCCATGTACTGCCAGATGATCAAGGTCAGTTGCAAACCGGGCGAAGAAGCCGCAACGCGCGCTTCGCTGGACGGGTACCTCAAGGCGGCCCGCCTGAACCCAGGTTTCATCCACGGCAGCTGGTTTAACCCTGAGGCGCTGCCCGGCGGCGAGACGCCCGGCGGGTTCGGCATCAAGGACCGCGAGCGCACGTTCATCATCTACCTGGCGTTCCGCTCGCCGCGCGACATGCTCAAGCACGTTGAGCTGTACCACGGCGACGACATGAGCCTGCTGCCAAGCCCGCACGATTACCTGCTGGGCTCGTACACCGAAAACGCGGACGTCGAGGTCAGGGACCTGTACAAAGAGCGGGAAGCCTAGGCGGGACAAGTCCCATCCGTCCCATAAGTCCCATCCGTCCCATCGGACCGCAGAGGAAGCACGCATGGCCTACCAACTGATCGACGTTCAACGCGACAAGGAAAACCCACGCATCGTGCTGGTCACCCTGAAGCGGCCGGAGGTCAAGAACGCCATCAACAAGGCCATGGTGGCGGAGCTACACGCGGCTTTCGACGAGCTGCGCGGCGACGAAGAGATCGGGTGCGTCATCATCACCGGCGAAGGCACTGACTTCGCAGCCGGCGCCGACATCAACGAGATGCGCGAGCGCAAGGCGCTTGAGAGCCTCGCGGCGATCAACAGCAGCCTGTTCCACAAGATCGAGAACTTCCCGGCACCGGTGATCGCGGCTGTGAAGGGCTACGCGCTGGGCGGCGGTTGTGAGCTCAGCATGGCGTGCGACATCCGCCTCGGCGGCCAGAGCGCGCAGATGGGTCAACCGGAAGTGAACCTCGGCATCATCCCGGCGGCGGGCGGCACGCAACGCCTGCCGCGGATTGTGGGCCTGGGCCGCGCGAAGGAGCTTGTGTTCACAGGGTGGATCATCAACGCCGCCGAAGCGCATCGCATCGGCCTGCTGAATCGCGTGGTGCCCGACGCCGAGCTGATGGCAGAAGCGATCAAGCTGGCCGGCACCATCTGCAAGAAGGGCCCGCTGGCGATCCGTATGGCCAAGCAGGCGCTCAACCAGAGTAGCCGTGTAGGGCTGGATTCCGGGTTGGCGTTCGAAAGCGCCGCGCAGGCCCTGCTTTTCGAAAGCGAAGACAAACGCAGACGCATGACCGACTTCCTGGAAAAGAAGTCCAAGGCACAGAAGAAGGACTGACGGCAGGTTCGCGAGCGGAGTATGACGCGATTTGAAACCACGGGTGAACACAGATAAACACGGGTTCGCAGAAGTTTTCCGTGTTTACCCGTGTTCACTCGTGGTTGCTTTTCAACTCGGCTCGGCCAAAGACGACTATCGATAGATCAACGGAGACGAACGCGATGAAGATCGAGAAGATTGCCGTGATCGGCGCGGGCACGATGGGGCATGGCATCGCGCAGGTGGCTGCCATGGCGGAATACCACGTTGCGCTTTACGACATCAAGCAGGAGGTCGTGGACAAGGGCATCGAGAGCATCCGCGCGAACCTCGCCAAGGGCGTCGAGAAGGGCAAAGTCGCGATGGAGGTGATGGACACCTCGCTCAACCGCATCACCGGCACCACCGACCTCAACGCCGCGGCCGACGCGCAACTCGTCATCGAAGCCATTCCCGAGAAGCTTGAGCTGAAGCAGGACCTGTATGGCAAGCTCGAAACCATCTGCGAGCCCGAGTGTATCTTCGGCAGCAACACCAGCAGCCTCAGCATCGCGAAGCTGGCGGCGGTCACCA
>CAZNBU010000026.1:0-16127 GCA_964571035.1 uncultured Planctomycetaceae bacterium
GAAGTTCTGGCGCTGATGCATTCCAGGCATAGCGCCATGCACGCGGAGCCCATGTTCACGGTCAACGTACTGGCAGCGTTGCCTGTCCTCGCCCGCAAGGATAACCCGGAGCAGGTTGTAGCCGTCGTGACCTCACTGGTGGCATGGCAGCAGTGGTCCGGCAATGAAAACGTCCGGCTGCGCGACCTGGCAGATCGCGCACTGCTCGCCCTGACCGGCGAAGACTGCACGTTGAAGCCCGACACCGTGAACTTCTGGAAGTGGTGGGTGCACAATCGTGCCGAGCCCGAAAAGGAAGCCCCAAAGAAGCAGACCCGCACCGCACCGGTGATCTTTCGCGAGCCGATAGTCGGCACGCGCACGGTGTTCGTGATCGACACATCCGACAGCATGAAGTGGGAGATTGAAGAGGCGGATCGGAAGACACTCGAAAAGCTCATCCCCCACCTCAACTGGAAGACGATCCGCTCGCCGCTTGACCTCGCGATCGCGGAGCTTGTGCACTCTATTGAGCAGCTTGAGCAGGACGACGAGCCGAAGAAGGTACGCGGGAAAGACAAAAGCTCGACGGTTGAGGAGCACGACTATCCGCACTTCGCCATCGTCACCTACAACCGCGACGTCGAGTTCCTTACCGGCGGATGGGTTCCTGCCACCCGGTCCAAGTGCAAACAGTGGATCAAGGAGGTCAAGTCGCTGTCACCGCGCTATACGACAAACATTCACGGGGCCTTCGTGGCGGGCATGGGGATCAACCGCGGTGCAAGCCTTTCCGGCTCGCCGGAAATGGACCCGAACTGCCTGCTTCACGGCGCCCACACGATGGTGTTTCTCACGGACGGTTTCGCCACCTGGAGCGAAGACTCCGACGATCGCTCCGCCAAAGACCAGTTCGGCCATCCCGTTGGCGACGGCGAGTACGTAAAGCGCGACAGCCTGCTGACGCTGGCCCGCCACATCAACCGCTTTCGGCACGTGGTGATCAACACGGTCGGCATCGGCGTTCACGACACCGAGCTGATGCGCGGGTTCGCCAGGGACTCCGGCGGCAGCTACACCAACTGGTCGTGCCGCATCAAGTGGCAGTGATTTGCTCCACCGCCTTGCCCGCCGCAGCGCGGCGCGCTATCCAACCCGTATGAAACCGGCAATTGTGCTAGTTTCCGGGGGGCTGGATTCAGCAACAACCTTGGCAGTCGCCAAGGCTGACGGGTTTGACTGCCACGCGCTGACCTTTGACTACGGCCAACGCCACAGTGTCGAGTTGCAGGCGGCTGACCGGGTGTGCGACTCGCTGGGTGTGAAGCCGCCGCGCGTCATCCGGTTGGACCTGCGGGCCATCGGTGGCAGCGCCCTCACCGCCGACCTGAACGTGCCCAAGGATCGTAACGAAGGCGCCATGGCCGCCGACATCCCGGTGACCTATGTTCCCGCCCGCAACACCCTGTTTCTCAGCTACGCGCTGGCCGTCGCTGAGGTGATTGGCGCAGCCGACATCTACATCGGCGTCAACGCAGTCGATTACTCGGGCTACCCCGACTGCCGGCCCGAGTTTATTGCGGGTTTTCAACACATGGCGAACCTCGCCACCAAGGCCGCCATTGAGGGCCATAAGGTACGCATTCGCGCGCCGCTGATCGACCTGACCAAAGCGCAGATCATCCAGCGCGGCGTTGAATTGGGCGTTGATTTCGGCCTGACACACTCGTGCTACGACCCGCAAGACGGCCTGGCATGCGGGCGCTGCGACTCCTGCACCTTGCGGCGGCAGGGGTTCCAGCAAGCCGCGATTCCTGACCCGACACATTACGTACAATAGACCGCGATTCGCCTTGATTCCGCGCCATCCGTTACTACCTTTCGTCCGCGACAAAGGAGCCATCACCCTATGCCCACCCAACCACTGACCATCAATCTCGACCGGCTTGTGGATGCCATGCTGGACACCCGCACCCCCCACTACTGGGACCCGAAGCGGCTGAAGCTGATCCGCGGCGCCGGCGAGCTTGACGACGACAAGGGGTACCGCGTGCTGGTGGATACCATCGGCAACCGCAAATACCGCCGCCTGACCGACGGGTTCGCCAAGACGCTCGACCCCAAGGACGGCAAGCTGGTCATGGAAGCCGTGAAGGGCAGCTTCGACAAGTTCAACCGCCTGTTGCAGAAGCGGCAGGACCTCAAGAAGGAATGGATCACCTACGCCGGCAACGAGCTGATGGAAGCCGCGATTGACTGGCTGGCGATGCAGGGCATCGACGAGTTCATCGCCACCGGCGAGATTGCCAAGTTCGCCATCGACGCGCCGGAAGAAGAGCCTGAGGACGAGGACTCTGAAGACGACGAGGACGAAGAAGAAGAGTCCGAAGACGAAGAGGGCGACGCCGAAGAAGGCGACGAGGCTGAAGAATCCGAGGAAGAGGAAGAAGGCGACGACGAAGACGACGCCGGCGAAGAAGAGCCGGACGACGACGAGTAGCATCGCGCCCGAAGTTTCCCGGTGTCGCCGAGTTTGCGACGCCGCTGTTCAGCGTAGAATACACGCGTGACCCGACCGCTGGACGAGTTGCTGACATCCCTGAAGGCCCGAATCGAGCCCGCTGAAACCGGCGGGCTCTCGGGTGTTGCGTTCAGCCTTTGCGTCGCGGCGCTTGCAGACCCGCAGCGCCACCTGCTGGTGGTCACGCCCGGCCCGGAATCCGCTGAGCTGATCCAGCTTGACCTCGAAGCGCTGCTGCCCGGCACGCCCGCCCTGGTCGCGCCGTTGATTGACGACCACAGTCCGGATAAGCCGGCTGCGTGGATCAATCTGCTGACGCGCCTGCACGGCCCGCCGCGCATCCTGCTGGCGCCGGCTGCCACGCTGCTTGAGGCGCTGCCCGCGCCCAACGAAGTCGCCGAGAGCAACCTGAACCTGACACCCGGCATGAAGCTCAAGCTGGAGCCGCTGTTTGTCAGCCTCGTCGACGCCGGTCTGCAACGCGTGGACCAGGTCGACACGCCGGGCCAGTTTGCGCGGCGCGGCGGCATCGTGGACATCTACCCGACCACGCTGTCGAATCCCGTGCGGCTGGAACTGTTCGGCGAAGAGATTGAAAGCGTGCGCAGCTTCGACATCGAGACGCAGCGCAGCTTCGAAAGCCTGCCCAAGGGCGTTGCGTTCCCGCTGGTAGCGCTGTCGGGCGAGAAGACAACCGGGTTGCTGGATCACATCGGCGACCACGGCACAGTCGTGATCGAGCCGCGCCAGGTGGCCGAGCGTTTCGAAACGCTGCTGAGCTTCACCGAGGATCCGGCACGCCACGAGCGCGCCCGGCGCGTCAACGCGCTGCTTGATACGTCCCGTACGCGAACGCTGCATTCAGGCGATGGCGCGAACACTCTCACGTGCGCTGCACCCGTCAACCTCGGCGACGGGTATGCCGGTGTCGCGCAACTGCTGAACGCCCTGCACGAAGGCGGGCATCGCGTGCTGCTGTTTTGCGGAGCGGAAGTCGAACTACGCCCGGCGCGCGACGGGCTGGCGGGTCATGGCGTAACCGAAAGCAAGGCACTGACCCTGCTGCCGGGCGATATCGACGCCGGACGCGTGATCCCGGAGCTGAAGACCGCGGTTCTGAGCATCCACGAACTGCTCGGGCGCGGCCATCGCCGCATGCACGTGGAAGCGCCTGCCAGGCACATGTCGGATGTGTTCGACGACTTCGTCGAGCTTGAGCCGGGCGACTACGTCGTCCACCTGCAACACGGCATCGCGCGCTTCAAGGGCATCGAAACGCTGCAACGCGAGGGCAAGCCCGGTGAGTTCCTCGCGCTCGAGTTCGCCGAGGGCACGATCCTGCACGTGCCCGCCACCAACGCTGATGTCGTGCAGAAGTTCATCGGCATGCGTGGCGAGGTGCCTCCGCTCAGCAAACTCAACACAGCCGCGTGGTCCGAGCGCAAGCTGCGCGCGCAGCACAGCGTGCTCAAGCTGGCCACCGAAATGCTTGAGTTGAACGCCCTGCGGGCGCAGGAAGCAGGCCGGGCTTGCTCGCCCGACGGCGCCGACATGGCGGAATACGAAGCGGCATGCCCCTTCCGCGACACGCCCGACCAGGCGAAATCCAGCATCGCCATCAAGGGCGACATGGAGCGCCTGAAGCCGATGGACCGCCTGCTGTGCGGCGACGTGGGGTACGGCAAGACCGAGCTGGCGATGCGCGCAGCCTTCAAGATGGTGCTGGAGGGCCGCCAGGTGGCGATGCTTGTGCCGACAACCGTGCTCGCGCAACAGCACTACCTGAGCTTCCGTGAGCGCATGCGCAGCTTTCCGGTGAACATTGAGCTGCTCTCACGCTTCCGCACGCCGCTGGAGCAGCGGGAAGTCATCGAGAAGCTGGCAGAGGGCAAGGTGGACATCGTGATCGGCACGCATCGCCTGCTCAGCAATGACGTGCAGTTTCATGAACTCGGGCTGGTGATCATCGACGAAGAGCAGCGCTTCGGCGTCGAGCACAAGGAAAAGCTCAAGCAGATGCGCCGCACCGTGGATCTGCTGACTTTGAGCGCCACGCCGATCCCGCGCACTCTGCACCAGGCGCTGCTGGGCCTGCGCGACATCAGCAACCTCACCACGCCGCCGCAGAACCGCCTGCCGATCCTCACCAAGCTGAGCCACTGGAACGATCGCGAACTGCAGGACGCCATGCGCACCGAGCTGGCGCGCGACGGGCAGGTGTTCTTCGTCCACAACAAGGTGTTCGACATCGAGATTGTCGCCGACCGCGTGCGGCGGCTGGTACCGGAAGCCCGCGTCGAGATCGGCCATGGCCAGATGCCGGAGCGCCAACTCGAAGAGACCATGCTGCGCTTCATGGCGCGCGAGATCGACGTGCTGGTCTGCACCACGATCATTGAAAGCGGCATCGATGTGCGCAACGCGAACACGATGATCATCAACAACGCCCACCGCTTCGGGCTCAGCGAGTTGCACCAGCTTCGCGGGCGCGTCGGCCGCTACCACCACCAGGCGTTCTGCCACCTGCTGGTGCCTGACGACATCGGCCTGAGCGAGATTGCAGCCAAGCGCCTGAAAGCCATTCTGCAGTACCAGGCGCTCGGCAGCGGGTTCAAGATCGCGATGCGTGACCTTGAACTGCGCGGCGCGGGCAACCTGCTCGGGGCTGAACAGAGCGGCCACATCGCCACCATCGGGTATGACCTGTACTGCCGGCTGTTGGACCGCGCGGTCAAGAAGATGCGCAATCAGCCGGTGCCGCCCGACGTCGACACCCAGCTTGACCTCGGTTTGGACCTGCAGATCCCGCGCTCGTACATCCCGTCGCAGAAGCAGCGGCTTGAGATCTATCGGCGCATGGCGCGCATCCAGGACAACGAGCAAGCCGAGGCGCTGTCACGCGAAATCGCCGACCGCTTCGGCGCGCCGCCGCCAGAGCTGTCCCGCATGATCACGGCCGCGCTGGTACGCTCGCGGCTCGCCAAGCTGGGCATCCTCAGCATCACGCGGGGCGACGGGCACCTGCGCCTGCGCGCCCTGTCAGCCAGTCAGGCCCACCGGCGGCTTGCGGCAGCCACCAGCGCGTTCCGGGTGCTGGACGACACCACGCTGGCGCTGCCGCTGCGGAAGGGGCTGGAGCATGCCGAAGACCAGCTTCGATACCTGCACAACCTGCTGCAGACCATGGAGCGCGAGGTGGTGATGAGCAGTTGACCACACCCCTTGCCCCGACCCCCGATTCAAACCATGCTTGCCCCGGAGGTTCTCCATGAAACGCTTCATTCTCCCCGCCGCGCTGCTGTTGCTGCTGACGGCGTCCCCCCAGGCCCAGGACGTCGGCATCGACGGCACCGACGACGTGCTGGCTGTCGTCAACGGCAAACCGATCACCTACCACGAGATTGTCAGCGACAGCGACATCCAGGCGGAAATCAACGCCTGGCGCGCCTACCAGCAGGTGAACGAGCAGGTCACGGACGAAGAGATCGAGAAGCTGATTGTGCTGCAACGCCTGCCGGGGTTTGTGTTGCAGCGGCTGCTGGATGCCGAAGCCGAAAAGATCAGCCTGAACATCAGCGACAGCCAGATGCGCAACGTGCTCAGCCGTGAGCGCAAGGGCCTCGGGATCGCTGATGAAGACGCGCGCGCGTGGGCGCTGTACCTGAAGGAGCGCTACAACCTGTCGCCATCGGAGTACCGCGTGCGCCGCCGGCAGGAGATCACGCGCAACGAAACCATGAACTACATGGCTGGCGCATACGGCCCGTTGCCGCCGCAATACCCGCTGGAGGTGTACTTCGCGTTGTCCGTGACACCGCGCGACGTACGCAAGGAGTTCGAAAAGGACAGCAAGAAGTACGTCTACGCGTACGACATCAAGTACCGCGAGTTCATCCTGAAGTTTCCGGACGACAGCAACTACGATCGGCGCAAGGAGATTGTGTACGCGGTGAATGACGCCAAGAACAGTGTGCGGGCGCGCGTGATCAAGGGCGAATCGCTGGAAGCCGCGAGCAAGAGCCTGATCCAACTCATCGAAGAGCAGGGGGTGCCGGGCGCCGAGGTCGTGACGACAGAAGAAAAGGTTGCCAAGGATGACAGCGAACTGGACCCCATTGTCTACCAGATGGTCCTGACACTACCCGCCACCGGCGGTGTTTCGGAACTCGCCAGCTACAGCGAGACCGCCGACGACGGCACGGTCTACGGCGGCGTGCGCTTCATCAAGCTGATCAGTTGCCGCTTTGGCGCGTTGCGCGTCTTTGATGATCCCAAGGTGCAGGAAGGCATCCGCGACCAGTTGTTCGCCCAGCGCCTGACCGAAAACCGCCGCAAGGTCGAGCAGGAACTGCTGAAGCGCGCCGCCATTGTGCCTGAGATAAGCTGGTTCAGGCGCTGATTGCGCGCCGCCCCCCGAAAAGATAAGAGCACCGGATACGACACCGGAGAGCCGATGGCCGCACCACCGAAACGCTACAAAGTCGGCGAGATCATGCGCCATACCGGCCTGTCGCGACAGACGATTCACAACTACACGATGCTGGGGCTGATCGCGCCGGTGGAGCGCACGGACTCCGGCCACCGGCTTTACGACGAAAACGTCTTCGACCGCATCCGCAAGATCGAACTGATGAAGATTCACCGCACCCTGCAGGAAATCAAAGAGCACCTGGACGCTGAAGACGCCCGTCCACGAAACTAGAGCCACCAGCGCAAGCGCGGTGGATTTTGGGGCGAGCTCAGCCAAGCGTCCGGCCTCCACTGCACGCCGGTTGCCTCTTGGCATCTTCGTCCAGCGCTGTGTAATTGGCGTGGCGTTGCCCATTTGGAGGACATCCCGTGCATAAAATCGCTTGGGCTATCGTAGGCGTTGCCGGGCTCCTGCTGGGATTTGCCGCGGGGTGGTTTGTATTCGATACCCACGAACCGCCATCCAAACCAATGCTTCCAGCGCCCGAAATCGCGAAGATCGTGCCGCCTTCGGCGCCGGAGACACCAATCGAAGCCCCAGCCCCCACTCTGAGCGTGCCGACCAGCGACTTTGATTTGGCGGCTTGGATTGAGTCGCTCGCGCCGGAAACGATTCCTTCAGGCACGGGCGTGCTTACCGGCCGTGTCGCCGAAAAAGACGGCACACCGGTGGCCGGTGTGCTGATGCGTTGCACGCCGCAGCTTCAACTCGCCGAGCACGACATTTTCAACGCACCCGATCTTGAGGAACAAGTGCGTCGCTATGCACGCGGGCAGCGTTTCAATCGCGCCGCCGAACGTACCGTGCGCACAGACAGCGACGGGCGCTATACAATCGAAGGCCTTGCCGATGTGGATCATTCGCTGTGGCCAGAGCTTGAAGGCTACGAGATCCAGCGCCGTCGCTGGCGTGCGTGTTATGTTCGACCGGGCGAAGTGATCGATTTCGACGACGAGCGGCGCATACGCGTCGAGGTGCATGTGCTGGGCGTGGATGGACTGCCGGCGCAGCAAGCCGAAGTGGGGGCCTCCTCTCGCAACGGAAGCCACTATGGCCCCACACAAACAGCACCCGGCGTGTACGTCTTCAAGCTCAAGGAAGAGTTGTGGACGATTCAGGCAACCGGCGGTGCGTTTTCGGGACTCCAGTCCGAGAAGGCGAAACTGGACGTAAGGAGCGACGCAAATATCCCGGTAGTGCGCCTGCAATTGAAAGCTCTTTCCGGCGTGGATGTCACGGTCATATCGGACGGCAACATCGCCGACGGCAGATTCTTCGTCAGTGTTCGCGCGGCGGTTGGCGAGGCACCCAAAGTGGGAGAGCGCGTCGCGTTTTCGCCGCATACCGGCAGCCCGAACGAGGAGAACAATTTTCGTTGCGTCATCGCACCGCTCCCGCCGGGCAGGTACTGGGTGCTCGTCGGTGATTATGACCAAAAGACTCTCGCGCTTACTGACGTCGACGTCGCGGAGGGACTGACCACCGTAAGCCTCAAGGTCGCGGGCACACCCAGTCCAGAGCGCAACCGCGCCGACTTCATCGTGGTGCGTGTGTACGGGCCTGGCGGAGAGCTTCTGCGTAATGCAAGAGTTGGACTCGGTGTTTTCAGTAACAACAGCGCCGCCGAGGGCGCACTTCACAATCCCCCACCTGAATCCGACGGGTCGCTCTGGATCCCTCGCAGCCTGGCCGCGCCATATTCGCCGTGGTGGTACATCCTTACGGCTGAAGACGTTCGGTACGGCCGCGTGTCCGTGCGTCTCGATCCGAACCATGCGGCCGATGTCGAGTTGCGATTCCTGAACCCAGCGACGCTGAAGGTCGTGCTGGCCGGATGGGCCGATTACCCCTACCGGAATGGAATGATGGTCACCTTGAACGCCGACCAGCACCGAAACGCGGTCAACGACTACAACCGTGAATTCGGCCCCGAGCGCTTGTTTCGCGGGTTGCAACCCGGCGCCTGGGAAGTGTCAGTTACGGGTGTCAAACCCAACGGCTCGCACGTTCGGATTGAAGTAAAGGAGGTTGAACTGCGTTCAGGGGACAACATCATCGAGATTCCGCTGCCGACTTTGCACTCGTTCACGTTCATCTTTCCGGCGGGCGCCAAAGCAAAGGATGTGTGGGCGCGGCGCGATGGCGCGGGATACGTTGCTTTTTCAGCGCGGAAGGAAGATTTCAAAGACGGACGGTGCACCGTCGAAGACGTGCCGCCCGGCGTGTACACGGTGTCTGACTACACCGGCGAAACGAAAGTGACCGTTCCGCAGCAGCGGGAGCTTGTCGTAGATTTCCGCCTCTATGATTGCTTTGTGTTGTCACGCGTGGCTGCGGGTGGCACGGCCGAGAAGGCTGGTTTTCGCGACGGCGACAAGGTTGTGGCAATTGACGGCACGGAGCTTTCGGGCGCCAATCTTTATCTCCAATCCGACCTTTCGCAGATTGAGAAATACATCGTGCTGCGATCCGGCGCCCGCGTCGAGATCACTGTCGATCCCGAAAACCGTGAGAGCCTGGGGACCAGCGTCAATTTCAAGCCCGGATACCGCGACGAGTAGACCTGAACGCCGCAGTCTCCGCAAACCGGACCAGGGGTCCCCGGTTCTCATGCATCAACGTACGAACCTTCGGCATGCCGTCAGCACTCTCTCTTCGGTGATCGCGTACATGCAGCGATGGTCGATCGGGCACTCCTTCAACTGGCACGGCCAGGTGTAGGGTGAGCAATCCACGGGTTCACGAATCACTTCCCCCACCTCGATATCCGGCAGCGCGGAGTAGCGGGGATCGTTTGGCCCCATGATGCAGACCACCGGCCGACCCAATGCGACCGCGATATGGCGCGGGCCGGTGTCGTTGGTCAGCACGAGCGAGGCCTGCGCGTACACACCCTTCAGCGTCCCAAGGTCGATGCCTTCCGTTGTTGGGAACTCGCGGCCGCTCGCCGTTTGCAGCGCGGCAACGGTCTCCTGCTCGCCCGGGCCGAAGCTGATCAGCACGCGTGCGCCACCGTCAGCCAGCGTGCGAGCAACCTTGGCAAAGCGCTCTGCGGGCCAGAGCTTGCTGGGCCCGAACGCCGCACCCGGGGCGATCACCACCAGCGGGCCGTCGCCCGGCGCGCGCCGTGACAGCGCCTTTAGGGCGGCGGCGCGATCCGCTTCGCTTAAGGGAAGAGTCGGCTTCAGCGGTACGTCGGGCAACCCGATCACGTCGAGCAGGTCCATGAAGTAGCGCCCGGTGTACTTCGGGACGAACGCGCCGCTGGTGTCGTGGTCGCGGTCCCGCCCGGCATGCAGCAGGAAGCGTCGGCCTTCCTTGTAGTACCCGACGCGCCGCTTCACGCCGCCTTGAAAGAACTGCCACGCGCTGCCGAAGCTGTTGGGGAAGAGGATGCCGAGGTCGAACTCGCGCTTGCGCAGCTCGCGCGCAAACCGCGCACCGCCGATCAGCCCGCGGTGGTCGCCGCGCCGGTCGTAGGGAAGAATCTCACGAAACCAGGTGTTGCCACTCAGCAGCGGCACGAACCCCGGCAGACAGACCAGCGAAACGCGGTCCGCGCCGTAGTGACCTGCAAGGCGCTCAAACGCGGGCGTGGCCATGACGAGGTCGCCCAGGGCGTTGGGAGCGCGCACCACCACGTTGTCAGCCTTCAACAGGTCGTCTAGCATCGCCTGGATCATACTCGCAGGCAGGAAAGGCGTCAGTGCGCATCATCCAGGGCGATTTCGACAGCACCGTGGAAACCTTCGGCGCCTCCCGACGCCTCGCCACTCGCCTGAACGCGCTGGCGCGGCGCGGGTTGCTGGTCACCGAGACAATCCTCGAAGTCGCGCTGGAAGAAGACGGGAAGCCGCTGCGCGACATGCTGCTCGGCAAGAACCTGCTCGACTCTGCCGAAACGCTCGATACCCCAGCCCTGCGCAAGCTCGCCAAGGGGCAGTTCTTCAAGGACAACGCCGTAGCCATCGTTGCAAACGGCGAACACCGCGTGCTCTGCCTCGAAGAAGAAGCAGACGACGAGCCCGTTGCACCGCCGCCGGACAGCAGTCGCGCGTTGGCGGCTGTCGAAGGCGGGTTCCCCAGCGTCATCGATCGCAACGAAACTCGCCGGTTGCTGGGCAGCGACGAAACCTCGCGCCTCAAGCTCGACCTGGTGACCAGCAGCGAAGCGGGCCGGCGGCTGGAAGCCGTGCGCAAGCTGTTCCTGAGCGAGCTGCCCGCCGACGAAAAGGTACGCCTGTTCCTCACCGCGCTGCGCGACCGTGACGCCGACGTGCGCGCGGAAGCGGCACGCGCGCTGGGCGGGCTTGGCTTGGATGGCGCGCTTACGGAAAACCTCGCCAAGGCCACCCGCGGCGCCACGCCCGAGCGCGTAGTGGCCATCACCAACATCAGCCGCATCCTTCCGCGGCTTGAGGCGCAGCAGAACCAGCTTGCACTCGCCCTGCTGATCGAGTTCCTGACCAGCGCGGAGGATACGGACGTCGTCCACGCCGCGATGGGCGTGCTGGTCACACGCATGGCCGAAGTCGAGTCGCTGGAAGGCATCACACCCGGCGTCCACAAGAAGCTGTTTGAGCTGTTGCAGGTGAAGCTGACCACCTACGAAGACGCCGCGCGGCGCCTCTACAGCGTGATGTACAAGCGCGACCGCGAGCACATGTCCAGCCTGTTGTCGCTCAGCGTGGCCGAGGAAAGTCAGCCGCACCTGCGGTTCTTCCTGCTGAGCCTGATCACCGAGCACGACCTCAGCGCCGCCGCCGCGCCCGCCGTAATCCGCCAGTTGATTGCCGGGCTCAACGAAGGCAGCGAGCTTGACCGCAACTACCAGGCCTGCACCGCGGCCCTCGCGCGTCTTGGCGAAAAGGCGGTGCCGGAGCTGTTGCAGGCGCTGCGCGACGCGGGCGACACCGCCAAAGAGCGCATCATCGACCTGCTGGGCCACCTGCTGCGCGTCGGCGACAAGACCGAATACCCGGTGTCCGCAAAGTCAGCCGCTCGCATCGCGCGTGCCTGCCTTGACCTGTATGTGGAAAGCGGCGCCGAGGTGGCAACCGCGCTGCTGGAAAGCGGGTTCTTTGAACACCCGTCGCTGGACGACAGCGCCCGCGAAGAAGCCGTGCGCGCGTTCATTGACAGCCTTCACGAGTTCCGGTTTGAGCGCCAGATCGAGCTGGTGCAGACCGCGCTGGTGCGCTGCGGTCACGTGGCAATCGACCCGCTGGCGCAGGCAATGCACGAATCGGCGCACGACGTCACCCGCCTGACCGCCGCCAAGCTGCTGCCGGAGATCATTGAACACGATGACGCCGTTGCGACCGACGACCTGAAGCGTCTGGTCGGCCTGATCCGCACGCAGATCGATGACGAAGACAGCTACTGTCCTGATCGTGGCCCACTGTACGTCGCACTGGGAAGGCTCGGCGCGCACGCCAACACACCGGCGGAGCTGGCGAACGAGCTGGCTGATCTGTTGCGCGACCGGGTAGGCCGGTCAAGCAATGTCTACGACATCCTCGAAGGCATGGGGTGGCTTGCAGCCGGCGAGAACCTGAACAAGGAAGAGCGCCTCGAAACCGGTCACCTGCTGCTCAGCGTCCTGAAGAAAGGGCTGCCCGGCATGTCGGCCAAGCTGCGCGCCAACAAGGAAGGCGAGATGGTCCTGCACTTCGGGCGCGAGACCACCGCCTACACCGACATGATCCCGCGCATTCTGGTCGGACTGGGCCGCATGGTCGCCGCACCCAACACGCCCGCGCCGCTGTTTGAAGCCATCGCGACCGATCTTGTGCGCCTGTGGGACGAGATCACGCAATACAAACGCATCTGGGCGCCCGCTGCGACGATCACGCTGGCACGGCTTCTGGGCGATATCGCGCTCGGGGATCGCCGTACCGATCGCATGGCCGACGACATTGCCGAGCTGCTGTCGCGCAAGCTGATCCTGCTGCCTGTCATGCAGGTGCTAAGCCGCCTTGCCATCGTGCAGCGCGACAGCGAACGCATGGACCTGATCGCGCAGCGTGCGTTCAACGAACTGGCCAAACGCCTGAATGAAGAGCCCGCCCCCGAAGTCAGCGAGCGGCGCCAGATCCTCGAAACAATGGCAGCCATCGCCAAGCGCAAGCGGCTGGGCGAGCGCGACAAGGACATAGAGCACGCGCGCAATGTCGTGGTGGAAGCCGCCTTCGACGCCATGCGCGACAAACTGTTCCAGGCGCGCCTGATCCTGGAGGACCTGGCGGCCTCCAGCGCGCTGAGCGACACCATGCGCAACGACATCTCCCGGCGCCTCAAGCCGGCAACGCAAAGATAGTCTCACACAAAGCCACGAAGCCCGCTCTCCGGGTCGAACGCGGTGCCTTCAGTGTTTTCCAAATAGCGGCGCTCCTAATTCGCAAGGCCCATGCAAACTACCGGCCCGGGCTTTGTGGCTTTGTGTGAGCCAGTAGTTGCCGTTCTCCGCGCGCTCTGCGATCTCTGCGCGAGACCCTTGTTGTCTTTCCACATATCAACACGCGGGAATGTCAGCAAACTTTTGATGGGTTCGCTTCGCATTGTCGCCGCCGAAACTACGCTCTGCGCCGGAGGTTTGCATGCGAGCGTTTCACTACAAGTTGCTGGTCTGCGGGCAGCCCAGTTTCCGCGTCATCCGCGACACACTGCCGCAACTGGCGTACGAGCCGGGCATGGAGCGCGGTTTCCTGCTGGCCAATGAGAACACGCAGAACCGCGTAAAAGGCCGCTACATCTACACCAAGATCGGCAAGGTGGTGAAGATCGACGCCGATTCGCTTGAGCCGAAGGAAGAGCCCACGGAATCGTTGGCGGAATGCCGGTTTGAGCTGGATCAGCAAAAGGGGCTGGTCGCGGTTGAGCAGCGGCGAGGCGAGCTGAACGCGCTGTACGAAGCCATCGACGCGGTGCCGGACGTGCACGCCGCGTTTGAGGACCTGAACCTGAACCTGAGTGAGTTGTTGTTCGAAGTGCAGGGCGCCTACAAGAAAAACACCATCAAGTCGCTGCGCATCAAGGACTACCTGGCGCGCGAGCACATGCTGACCAGCGCGACGTTCAAGGTAATCGAGCCGACTGAGGGCGAGAAGCTGGCCGAGCGCTTCAGCGACCAGATGGAGGCGTTCACCCTGACGCTCAAGCTGCCGGACGGCGCGTGCGCGCTGACCGTCACGCGCAACGGCAGTGTCCGCACCAGCGACGACGCCCCGGACGAGTTGTTGCTGTTCGTGAAGGACCTGCTGCCGCGCTTCCACGAAGCCGAAGTCGAGACCGCAGAGGTCGTGGATCCGGTCGCGGCGCGGCGCAAGCGGAAGTAGCGCTAGTACGCCTCAACGATACGCAGCGCCGGCTTGTCGCCGAGGTTCACGGGGATCGAGTTGGCGGATGGGTTGCCCTGTTTATCGGACAGCAGCATCACCTGCGGCCGCTGCGGGTCCAGGGTGTTGGCCGCGCTGACGACGCCGAACTCGCCGGTGGATAGCGCCACAACCGTCCCGATCGGGAACACACCGAACACACTTGCGAATGTTCGGAAACCCGGCAGGTCGTAGTGGCCACGCTCGGCTTGCAGCAGCAGCCGTGCCATCGCGTCGGCTGGCGAGCGCCGCTGGCGATACGGCCGCGGCTCCACCTGGCCGAGAAAGCTGTCGATCAACTGGAACAACACCCCCTCGCGTGTCAGGCGGTTGCGTGTCAGCCCGTCGGGGTACCCCGAGCCATCAGGGCGCTCGTGGTGCTCGCGCGCGGCGTGCTGCGCCTCCACGGGAAACTCCAGCTCGGAAAGGCGGATTGCACCGCGCACCGGGTGCTGGCGCAGCGCCTCCATGGCTGGGCCGGTCAGCGGATCCTCGTGGTGCACAGCCTGCTCAACACGGTGGTCGTACATGCCGATGTCGTACATCAGCCCCGCAAGGCCCATGCTGGCCTCATCCAACCCCTGGGCGCGCGCCATCCAGATTGCGATGCGGCACGCGTTCAGCGCATGCAGCGGCCGGCAATCCGGGTGATCCTGCGGGAACCACCAGGTGAGCTGCGAAAGCGGGTCCGCCCGCATGCCGTCGGCCACCATGTGCACCACCAGCTCGGCTTTGTGGCGGTTGGGCCGCGGATGCAGCAGGGCCGCGACGCCTTCAAGCAACGGTCCGCGGCATTGCTGGCCGAAACGCCGGTCGAGGTGGCGCCGCAGGATTTCGGGCATCTCGACGGTCATGGCTTAGCGGGGTCCAGCACTCGGTTGCAATGAGGGCAGCGCACGAACTCTTCCCTGGCCTTGGCGCGCACGACCAGGTTCATCGTCAACTCGCCGGAGCAGGCAGCGCAGAAATCGCCTTGCACAGTCGTCAGCGCGTTGCCCGGGTGTTTGTCCGACAACGAGTTATAGACCCGCATCATCTCTTCAGGTACGTCGGCTGCCACGGCGTTGCGTTTGTCCAGGATCGCCTTGACGTTTTCTTCGGTCGCTGACAGTTGCTCGGTGCTGGCGCGCTGCTGCTGCTCCAGCTCGTTCACGTGCTCGGTGATCTTCTGCGTTGTCGCCTGGATGCGGTCCTTCTGCTCGGCCATGCTGCCCAGCAGGGTCAGGCCCTCGGTTTCCATTTCGTCGATCTGCGCGCGGTGCTTTTCTACCGCCTGCTCGGAGCCCTCTACCGTTTCTATCTGCGTGATGCGCTTGTCGAGCTGCTTCAACTCCTGCTCGATCTCGCGCTCGCGAACCTGCATCTTCTTGAGTGCCGTCTCCTCGTCCGCCTTCTGTTTGTGCAGCGCTTCCAGCCGCGTCTGCCCGTCCGTCACGCGGCGGCGCGATGACGCGGATGACTGCTTTGCCGACAGGATCTGCTTGTCGAAACCCTGAAGCACCCACAGGCGGTCGAGGTTCTCTGCGAACGTGCCCATGCCCACGTTGTAGCGGCGTGCCGCCTGGATGAGAACGGCAAAGTCTGCGCCAAACGAAAACCCGGCACTTTCGGGCCGGGTTGTGATCGCATGATTGCAGGTTAGTCGATGTCGTCGTCGCCGCCCAACCCCGCGGCTTCCAGCGCCCCCAGCAGGGCGCTTACGTTGACGCCGTCAAGGAAGCCCTCCAGCTTGCGGCTTCGTACCGGGTGCTGGAGCTTGCGGATCGCCTTGGCTTCGATC
>CAZNBU010000027.1:0-16015 GCA_964571035.1 uncultured Planctomycetaceae bacterium
GCGGCAGCACCGGCGGAGGCGATGGTGACGGCGGCGGTTGCGGCGGCGGCGGTGGTATGGACATGACCGCTACCATGGTCGACAACGTCAAGGAAGCAACCCACACCGTGCCAATTCACGACGGCGCGGAAGCGGGGCAGTACTGGGAGACCTCCTCGGAGGCCTATGGCACCACCACCACGATTCGCTGGCAGGTTTCCAAGGTCGAAGGCAGCACCGCCATCGTCGAGATGCGCATGACCGCCAAGGGCCCGGCAAGCTACGACTACGTCACGGCCTACGAGGTTGACACCTCCAAGGGCCAGGGCGAGCCCAACGTCACCAAGGCATGGATTGGCAAGCCCGGCGAAGCCGGCAAGGAAATCGCTGTGATGGCCGTTCAGACCGGCGGTTGCAACGCGGCGAACTACGAGAAGACCGAAGAAGACTTCGCCGACGTCGAGATGGCTGGCGGCAAGTGGAGCGGCAAGCTCGTCACCATGAAGGGTGAAGGCTGGGAGTCCAAGAGCTGGATGGCCGAAAACGGCTGGTTCGGCGGCGTGATCAAGACCGAAGCGGGAGGCATGGTAACCAGCCTGACCGCGTTCGGCACGGACGCCACTCCGATCCTGAAGTGGTAGATCAGCAGTGAACGCAAACCGGCGCGGGGTAACCCGCGCCGGTTTTGTTTTTTGGCAGGAATGAGTTGGCAGGCCACTGCGTGCCGTCGCTAGACTGGCAGGCCGTACCGGAAGGAGATCCAACATGAGAATTCTGCCGACGATGGTAGTGGTTTCGTTGCTCCTACTCTGCGGACTCGGTCGACTCTCTGCTGAACCTAAGGCCCCAGCACCCAAGGCCGACAGCGACCCAACGGACCTCACCCAAGTGATGATCGACAACACTTTTCAGGTCCAGTACTTCCTAATGTTGCAAACCAACCCAAAGGCAGGTCAGTACTGGGAACGCACGATGGAGGCCCACGGTGCGAAGTGTGTCTGGCGCTGGCAGGTCACGTCCGTGAAGGACGATATCGCCATCGTAGAACACCGAACCCACAACAGCAGCGAGCACATGAAGTACGACTATACGATCGCATACCAAGTAGACCTGACGAAGAAGGCGGAAGAAGCCAACGTCACGAAAGCGTGGATAGGGCCAACTGGTGACAGCGCGAAAGAAATCAAGGTCATGAAGGTGCCGGCGCGCCCCAACTCGATCCCTCCAGCAAAGCACGACAAGAAGGAGGAGTCATTCGCCGACCTGAAACTCGCTGGAAAGACCTGGAAGGGAACGAAGGTTACGTTGAGTGGCGATGGGTGGGAGTCCGCTACTTGGACGGCCACGGACGGGTGGTTCGACTGCATCGTCAAGTCGGAACTGGTAGGTACCACGACGCAACTATCTGCCGTCGGTACGGACGCCAAGGCGTTGCTGAAGTTGCCGGAAACCGGCGCCGTCAGAAAAGAAGAGAAAAAGGAAGACCAAAGCCAACCCGCCGACAAACCAACCACGCCGAACGAAGAGAAGGAAAAGAAAGGCGAGCCGGAAGGAAAATAACCCCGCGCAAGCGCGCAGTATCGCGGCGGCGGGGCGGCACTATACTTCGCCGCTTCGCTATGACTTACGAAGTGCCTGAGCTTTGCGACGTTTGCGGCAACCACGCGGTGGTTGTGCGCGCCTTGCAGGGCGATGCGGTCCGCGAGTGCGAGTACTGCGGACACATGGAAGGCCCGCCCGACCTGATCGAGCTGCTGGAATTGCAGAACGAAGCCGACGGGCTTGGCGTCAGCATCGACGCCTACCCGCTGGCGCAGTTCATCGAGAAGCTGCCGGGCGTGCGCATCATCGGCGACAGCGGCGGCGACCGGCGGCGCGGCACCATGCCGTTCGTCGCGTTTGAGCTGGCGGACCACAAGACCTGGCAGCTGGAAAACCTCGGCCAGGCCCTGCGCCTCATGCGCGGCGAGCTTGAGCGAGAATGGACCATCGAGTTCACCTACGAGTTCCAGCTCGCATTCGAGCTGCACCCGCAACGCAACGGCAAACCCCACCCCACAGAAGAAGACATCGAAGCCGCCCGCCGCGACATGCTCAAGATCTGGCGGCGGCTGCAAACCTACACCGGCCTCACCTGGTGGAAGCACTCCTGAGCACGTTTCCTGCCGCCTGCCCCGGAAAAAGCTGGGCCGGGGGGCCGGGCGGCTCTATTCTGAACTCTCATACGGTGCGTCGATTAGGGGACAGCCATGATCTCACGTGGATCGCTGGTGCTTGGTTTTGTGTGTCTGTTTATCATCGCCGGCAACCTCGCGGCGCAAGCCGGAACCTGGACCCAGGCGACAGCAGCGGCGCAGTGGCCGGCGCGAGGGTGGCACGCAGCCGTCGCGTTTGACAACCGCCTGTGGATCATGGGAGGAACGAACCAGACCGGCAACACCGGCTTGGGGATGAACGACGTCTGGTCGTCAACCGACGGCGTAACCTGGACACAGGCCACCGCCGCCGCCCAATGGTCTGCACGGCACGGGCTTACCGCGCTTGCCTTCAACAACAAGCTGTGGGTGCTGGGCGGGTATTCGGGCGGGGTACTCAATGACGTCTGGTCTTCGACCGATGGCGTGACGTGGGTGCAGGAGACCGCAGCCGCCCAATGGTCCGCGCGGTACAACCACACCTCGGTCGTGCTCAACAACCGCATGTGGGTGGTGGCGGGAGCGACATCCAACAGCACCGGCGCCTACCTGAACGACGTGTGGTCCTCGGCCGACGGCATTACCTGGGTGCAGGAAACCGCGGCGGCGCCCTGGGCTGCGCGCCGCTGGCACGCCACCGAAGCGTACAACGGCAAGCTTTGGCTGATGGGCGGTCGCGTTTCCAGCTCCAACAGCAACGAAGTCTGGTCCTCGACAAACGGCAGCACCTGGGTTCTGGAGACGGGCACGGCGCCATGGCCCGGCCGCTACGACCCTGCCTCTGCTACCTACAACAACAAGCTGTTTTTTCTGGCCGGCACAACGGCGGCCGCCAGCGGCTACATGAATGACACTTGGTCGTCCCCGTACGGAATGAACTGGACACAGTTGACGCCTGGCGGAACCTGGCCCGCGCGCTTCAGGACAGTCGCAACCGCGTTTGACAACCGTATGTGGATCCTCGGCGGCAGCAACGGCACGCACATGAACGACGTGTGGTCGTACACCGAGAGCTTTCCGCCTGTCATCACCAGCACCGCGCCGACCACTGCCACGGTCGGCAGCCCTTATTCCTACGACATCGTCGCCACCGGCGTGCCCGCGCCGACCTTCAGCGCCACGGGCTTGCCAGGGTGGTTGACGCTGACCGGCAACACGCTCAGCGGAACGCCAGCCGCCGGCGACCTTGGATTGACCGGCAGCATTGTCGTCACGGCGACCAACTCCGCGGGGATGGACACAGAGACCTTCCAGATCGACGTGGAGGGCATCCCGCCGCTGTTCACCAGCACGCCCATCACGGTAGCCACGGTCGGCATGCCGTACTCGTACACGGTAGCCGCTTCAGGCGTGCCGACGGCGACGTTCACGAACGGCGCTCTGCCGGGATGGTTGAACTTCAACACCGGTACCGGCGAGTTGTCGGGTACTCCGGCAACCGCGGATATCGGCCTGTCCGCACAGATCACGCTGACTGCAACGAATGGGTGGGCCCCAGATGACACCCAGACCTTCCAGATCGACGTATTGGGGGTTGCGCCGCAGATCACCAGCGCGGCGGTGACCACGGCGACCGCTGGCCAGCCGTACACGTACACGATTGTTGCCACCGGCAACCCGGCGCCCAATCTCACCGTCGGCGGCAACCCGGGTTGGCTTACGCTGGCGGGGAATGTCCTGAGCGGCACGCCGGGCGGGGCCGACGTCGGAACGACCGGCACGATTGACATCACTGCGGCAAACGGATGGGCGCCGGATGCGGTACAGAGCTTCCAGATCACCGTAGACGGCGTCGCGCCGGTGTTCACAAGCGTGCCGGTTACGACCGCCACGCCCACGGTGGCGTACACCTATACCGCCGCCGCTTCCGGGATCCCCGCGCCGATGCTGAGTGTTACCAGCGTGCTGCCGTCGTGGCTGAGCTTCAACCCAGCTACCGGCGAGCTGTCAGGCACACCAGGCGGCACAGCCGCAAAGACGAGCGTTGCAGTCACGCTGGAGGCCGCGAACGGCGTGGCGCCGGTTGCGACACAGACGTTCACGATCCAGGTTGATCGCGCCCCCGGGGCGACTTCCAGCGAAGGCAGCGATTCCGGGTGCGGTGTGTCCAGCCCGAGTGAACTGCCTGGCGCACTTGCCGTGCTTGCGCTGCTGGGGCTTGCATGGATGCGCCGACGTGTGCCGGGGTAGCGGAGTTACTCCTTCGAGCGGATGCGGTACAACTCGTCGGCGATTTTCGCCAGGTGCTCGTTGGTCTTGCTTAGCCGGTCGGCTACCGGCTTGAACTGCTTTACCTCGGCAACTTCCTTGGTCAGCGCCTCTACGGCGCGTTTGAGGTAGTCCACCTGCTTGCTGATGTCTCGCAGCTCGTTGATCTCGCGCGAGACATCCTTGATGGCATCGGCTTCTTTGGACATGCGGTCCTCCGGGGCACATTGTAGGTCGCCGGAGGCCCCCTGCCGACCCTTTCCGTGCCCGGCGGGACCTGTATGATATTCGGTCCCTCTCCCCCACATCCCCTGCTTAGCGACGCGCGTTGCTGTATGAGCAATCGCCTGGCGGACATCCTGCACGAGCTGACACCCGCCATCGAAGCGGCGCTGCGCGCGCATTTCCCGCACCCCAAGGTGCAGGGCGCCGACCCGCTGCACGAGTGCATGCAGTACGCCACGTTCAGCGGCGGGCGACGCATGCGGCCCACGTTGTGCCTGCTGGCTGCCGACGTTTGCGGCATGACGCGCACCGAGGCGCTTCCGCTGGCTGCCGCCGTTGAGTACCTGCACACCGCGTCGCTGATCTACGACGACCTGCCGGCAATGGACGATGCCACCCAGCGCCGCGGCATGCCGACGGCGCACGCGCGATTCGGCGAGGGCGTCGCTCTGCTGGGCGGGCTTAGCCTGGTCACGCACGCCTTTCACCTGCTGGCGCGCTGGCCGGCGCTGGTGCAGATGGCGGCGGAGTCTGTCGGGCACCTCGGCATGAGTGCCGGGCAAGCGATCGACCTCGCCGGCGGCCGGCGCAACCACCCGCACTACCTGAAGACGACGGCACTGTTCCGTGTGGCCCTGGTGTCTCCGGCGATTGCCGCCGCGGCTGACCCGGCGATGCAACAGGCGCTTGCGCGGTTTGCCGACCACCTTGGCACCGCGTACCAGTTGATGGATGACGCCGACGACGAGTACGCGGACGACCTGCGTGCAGACGCGCGACTTCACCTGAAAGCCGCCCAGGATGCGATCCACCCGTTCGACCGGGATGGTCTACTGTCCGCCTACGCCGCCCACCTGCTCGCGCCGGTGATCGCGCGGGAATAGCACCCCACAACCCGCCTGTTTGATCCTCATGCTCGCCTGAGCAACAAGGGGGTCCCCATGAAAATCGGCGTACTCGGTACCGGCGATGTCGGACGCGCGCTCGCGAACGCGTTCATCGATCAGAAACATGAAGTGCGAATGGGCTCCCGCAACGCGGGTAACGAAAAGGCAGCCGCCTGGGCCCAAAAAGCCGGAAAAAAGGCCTCGCTCGGCACGTTCGGCGACGCGGCTGGGTTCGGTGAGGTCATCGTCATCGCAACGCTGGGCACCGCTACCGAAGAGGTGCTCCAGCAGGCTGAGCCCGCGAACTTTGACGGCAAGCTGGTGCTCGACACCACCAACCCGCTTGATTTCAGCGGCGGCATGCCGCCCAGGCTCTCTGTCTCGGGCGAGGACAGCCTCGGCGAGCGCGTGCAGAAGGCGCTGCCGGGCGCGCACGTCGTTAAATGCTTCAATACCGTCGGCAACGCCCTGATGTACAAGCCGAACGTCAAGGGCGGCCCGCCGACCATGTTCATCGCCGGCAACAACGAAGACGCCAAGAAGCAGACCGCCAAGCTGCTGAAGGCCTTCGGGTGGGAAACCAGCGACATCGGCGGCATCGAAAGCAGCCGCTACCTCGAAGCCATGTGCCTCACATGGGTGCTGCACGGCATCAAGACCGGCTCGTGGGACCACGCGTTCAAGCTAGTGAGCTAAAGCCTACTCACGTTCGACCTTCAACAGATGAGCGCTTGATGTGCGTCGATTGCGGATTCGGCTGGTTGGCAGGGGCAGTTCAATCCAAAATCCGCAATCCAAAATCCGCAATCAAGCCGGAATGTCCGTAGGCCTACGTTTTCTCGGGCCATTTCCGTCAATCTTTAGAGGTGGGAAGCCGGGCCTGTGCGCGGAGGGGGGGCGGGACCTTTGAGGTTGCGGAAAGGCTGCTGCCCGTCCGCACTCGCGCCAAGCCCGGCTATGGGACCGTCAATTCCTCGGTTGTGGCCTTCCACATGGGGTATGTCAGTGCCTTGCTGCGCCTTGACTGCCGGTGGAGAGGCTGGAGGTTTTCGAGGTCGTCTGTGCCGCCGCCCGTCGGCGGAATGATGTGGTCAATTTCCCAACCGCCGGGCCCACGCAAGCCGTGGTTGGGTCGGTAGATCAGCTTGCCGTGCGAGTCTTTTCGCCACTCGTGGGCATCCAGCCCCGGAACAGCGCGGGCTTTGCCCCAGACCAGGTCAACAACGGTTTCGTCTACGGTTGCGAGCAGATAGGTGTAGCTCATGGCAATCCCGGTTGCGAAATGGGCCTCACAAGGTAGATGTCGCGAGAAGCCGTTTTGGTCGAAAGAATCCCAGGTTTTTTTGAGAAAACCCGACGACGCGGAATTTCCGCGAAAAAAGAGGAGATTCTTTCGACCAAGAGGCAATCTCACGACATCTACTTAGGCCGGGACCGGCCGGAACATGTACTGCAAGAAAGAAGAGCAATGCCTGACAACCTCGTGTTTGAAGCGGGAGGCTGGATTGAGATCGATGACGGCAGCGGCACCATAAGACTTCAAGCCGTCAATTTTGCGGACGCGAAGTGCAAGACGAAGGCGACTGTCTCGTGCGACCCGGACGGCGGGTTGAATTACGCGATCCAGTGCGAGCGTTGCGGTTGCCCTGTCGAATGCGAGTTGCAGGACGTGACCCTGCCGAATGGCCAGGTAATGAAGACTTGCGTGTGCCCTGAGTAGTGCAGTGGTGTGAACGCGAAAGACAACGGACGGACGGTCCGCACATGGCGACCGACACGGCATTCGAACGGTTAAGCAATACATGCGCCAAGCGCGCGTGGGGCCTTGCGTATTCCTTGACCCGCAACAATGCAGACGCTGAAGACGTTATGCAGCACGCCTATATGGCCGCCTGGAAACGCCGGGATGCCATACCTGACGAGCATTGGCCGTGGTTTGCAAAGGTCGTCGTGAACTGCGTCCGGAACCACCGGCGGAAGGAGGCGCGGATGAAGACGAACGCGGACTTCAACGAGATTCGGTCACCTGAAACCAGCCGGCCCATGCTCGCACTGGAACACGACGAACTTCGTGGGGAACTGTTCGCGGCAATGGGTACCCTTGCCGCGGAAGAGCAGGAGGCGCTTGCCCTGTGCCACTTCGCAGGCATGAGCCTGTCGGAAGCGTCAAGTGTCGCCGGGGTCAACCTGAGTACGTTCAAAGCGCGCTCGAGCAGGGCGCTGGACAAGCTGCGCGATCGCCTGAAGCCACGGACGCGGGCGTTGGAAGCGTACCTTGCAACCGCAGCAGTCCCTCCGCCGGACGGCGGGTGGGATCTCGCCATTTCCCGATGGACCGACGCCGCAGGCAGTGCCGTGCCTTCGGCAACGGGCTTTGCTGCAATCCCGAAGTTCGCAGCCGCTCTCCTGGTTCCCCTGGCAATCGCCGGTGGATTGTGGTTCGGGGTAGAGACCATTGCGTCCGGCAATGAACAATCTCTGTCGGTGTTTCCGTCGCCTGCCATCGCCGAGGCGGCTCCACCAACACCGCCGACCGCGAAAGCCCCCGCACTCCCATCGACACCCTTGCCACTCTACGACCCTCCTGCGTCCACGATGTCGGATGGGGTGAGTGGACCGCCGTCACCGACCGACGCCACAAGAGTACATGTGGTCACGCCGTCCGGCCCCGTTCCCATCGGCACGGTCCGCGTTCGTCGTGAGTATGCGGAAGACGGACGCCTGTTTGCCGAGTACACCGAAATCGTAACGGCGAATGGCGCCGTGCGCGACGGCCCGCGCAAAGTCTACTATGACGGCAAGGCCATCTGGCACGAGTACTACAACCGGAACGGCGTGGCCTCCGGCCCCTACATCGAGTACCACTACAAAGGGGGCGTGGCCACCAGAGGCGCCTACTTGAACGGCAAACCCGACGGGTACTGGGCCATGTACCACGAAGACGGTTGGCACAGCGGAGGGGTAACCTTCGTCAATGGTTTGCGTGAGGGGGAATACCGGTCTTGGTTCAAAGATGCCCGGCCAGAATCGATTGTGCCCTTCCGCGGCGGCGAAGCTCACGGCACCCAATTGGAGTATTGGGAAAGTGGCAAACTCAAGCGAAAGACGCAATGGGAGCACGGCAAGAAGCAAGGATGGGACGTGAAGTACGACGAGGACGGGAACAAGACCGCCCTCTTCTACAAGGATGGCGAGCTGGTCGATCCGCAGCCCGAGTACATTGAGGATGTGCCGGCCGCCACAGACGACTGAACCGCAACCGCGTCGTCCAATCCTGAACCGCTGAAAAAAGTGGCACCCCGGGCGGGATTCGAACCCACGACCTGCGGTTTAGGAAACCGCCGCTCTATCCTGCTGAGCTACCGGGGCGTGGCCGCAGTGTACTAACGCGGGTACCACCCGACAGGTTGCGGCTATTGACCGCCCAGGACCACCGCCAACGCGATCCCGCCGCCGATCAGCACCAGCAGCACGGCGATCAGGATCGTCACCTTCACCCAGCTCAGCGGCGCGTCGCCCTGTACTTCACTGGTGGCGCCGTTGATCAGCACGTTGTACGGGTTGTCCTTGAAGCGGTACGCCATGGTGTACACCGGCAGCAGCACGTGCTTGAAGCTCTGGCCCCAGAAACTGGTGCGCACCTCCAGAAAGCGGTGCGTGTCGCCCGGCACGTCGCCCGCGCAGCGTGAGCGGCACTCGCCCTGGATGCCGTTGCGGGCGACCTCCCAGCAGTACTTCAGATCCAGCGAGTAGCGCTCGGCGCGGAATCCGGCGAGATACTTGCCATCAAACGGCAGCAGCGCCTTGGTCGGGAACGGCTCAATCTTGCGCATCAACGCGCTCAGGCTGCCTTGCAGGAAGTGCCGGCTTGCGCAGACAAGCCAGTCATCAAAGTGGTCGCGGCGCTGGCCACTGGTCCAGACCCAGCGCACCTTGCGCACCTGCCGGGTCTGGGTGCGGCCCTGCGAGTCGCGGTAGGTCTGCGTGACGTAGTAGTAGTACCCCGCCTGCGCCGTCCAGGCGCTGTGCGAGTTTGTGTCGTAAGTCCAGAACGGCACGTAGATCCCGTGCAGGTCCTGCACGTTGGCGCGCTGCTGCAACGCACTGGGCCGTACCAGCCGCACCCAAAGTTTGCCCCAGAACCCGTCGCCGCCGCGCAGCCCCCTGCGGAACTTCTCCAGCTCCTCGTCCGGCTTGAACTGAAAGGGCAGCAGGCTTTCGGGTTGCAAGACGCCCGGCGGCAGATCTTCCTCAATGATGCGTTTGCCCCCGCAGTAGTCGCATCGCGCGGTCTGGGCGCCGGCTTCCACGACAATGGCCGCACCGCAATCCTGGCATTTGACCTCACGCCGGCCCTGGATCTTCACCTGCTGGCAATGCCCCAGGTAGCGCTCGATGGCGTCATTCAGGTCGTACTCAATGACGGCAGCGCCGTCCTTGATCTCGATCTGCTGCGTGTGGCCACAATACCCGCACTTGAGCTGGCTGGCGCCGGGGTTGAATTCCAGCTCCGCCCCGCACTGCGCGCAGGGCAGTGTGTTGGCGACGGTCTTGTTGCCCTCGACAGGGCCGTCGTCGTTGTCGAACTCGCCCATGGCGGCGTTTTAGCAGCCCCGCCACCGACGGGCGAGGCCCGCTTTTCGTGAACAGCACAGGCCCGTAATCCGTAGTATCATTAGTGCGCCGATCAGCCCTCGGAGACATGTCATGCGCCATCTGCTGTGGTTCATCCTGCTTGCCGCCTCGCCGCTGGCGTGCGCTGAAGTCTACCCCGAAGCCAGGGCCACGCTGCTGCAGGACGACGGGGAGGATTCCGCCGCCTCGCGCATGGTGGATGCTGAAATGGCGCTGGATGTCGGCCGCTACTCCGCAGCCAAGCTCGACTTCCGCAAGGTCCTCAAGGATGAGCCCGCCAACCAGACGGCTGCGCGCGGGCTAGCCGAGGTGTACGTTCAGACCGGCGACTTCAAGCTGGCCCAGCGAGCGCTTGAGCAATGCATCGAAGCCGCCGGCACCGCCGAAACCCGCACCAGGATCGTGCTGGCGCGCATCCTGATGACGCGCGGCGAATACGACGCAGCCGACAAGCTCGCCGACCAGTTGCTCGCCTCGGCGGAAAGCGCCAACGATCCCGACGCCAAACGCGGCGCCATCGACGGTTACCTGCTGCGCGGAAACATCCAGCGCCTGCGCGGGCAGTACGAACAAGCTGAGACGTCCTACAAAGCCGGCGGTCAGGTGGTGAAAGACCTGCGCGGCACGTTGCTGCGCATTAACAAGGAAGACGGTCGTCAGCCGGTGCTCGCCGACTGGTGGGTCAGCGGCGGCGAATGCTTCTATTGGCTGAACGATCTGCACACCGCCAACGACTGCTGGGGCAACGCGGTCACGCTGGCCGACGTCTACCACCTGCGCGGCAACAGTTGGATGGCGCGGCTCTACCTTGAGCAGAACCACGAAAGCAGCAGCCGCGTCAACTACTCCGGCGAAACGCTGCGGCACAACCCCAACGCGGCCGAGCTGCGCCTGCGGCTGGCCGAGGCGCACTTCGCCAAGTGGCGCAGCGGGCAGGGTTGGAAGGAGCTCAACGAGGCGCTCAAGATCAACCCGGATCACCCGGAAGCGCTGGCGTTCCGCGCCCGGCAGTACCTCTACACCGACCAGTACGCGGAGGCGCGAAAGGACTACGAACGCGCGCTTAAGGTCAATCCGCACCACGCCGAAGCGCTCGGCGCCAAGGCGCTGCACGGCAAGACGCTCGCGTTGAAGGACACCTTTGAGCAAGCCGAAGCCGCCATGCTGACCGTCAACCCACACCCCGCGCGCTATTACGAGATCATCGCCGAAGGGCTTTCCGACCGCTTTCGGTACAACGAAGCGATGCCAATGTTCGACAAGGCGATCGAAGCCAACCCCAAGCACTGGACCGCCTACCGCGAGAAGGGCCTCGCCGCCATGAACATGGGCGACGACGTGCAGGGCCAGAAGCTGCTCAAGACCGCACTAGACAACGACCCCCTGCGCAACAACCTGCGCACGATCAACCTGCTGACGCTGCTGGGCAGCTACAAGAACTTCGAACGCTACGAATCGCCCGATGGCCGCTGGCGGCTGTTGATCCACAAGAGCGAATCCAAGGTGATGAAGGACCTCTACATCCAGCACCTGGATGCCGCCTGGGACTCCATGGTCAAGAAGTACAACTTCAAGCCGCGCACCCCCATCACCGTCGAGGCCTTTCACATTCACGCCGACTTTGAGGTCCGCACCGTGGGCGTCACCGGCCTGCCTGCGCTTGGCGCGTGCTTTGGGCAACTGATCACGCTCGACTCGCCGTCCGCGCGACCCGCCGGCAGCTACAACTGGGCCAGCACGCTGCGCCACGAGATGGACCATGTCTTCCAGCTTCAGCTAAGCAACGGACAGGTGCCGCGCTGGCTGGCGGAAGGCCTGAGCGTCTACGAAGAAAAGGCCACGCGCCCCGAATGGGAGCGGCACATGGAAGACCAGCTCTTCCTGCACTACCACATGGACGACATCCCGCCGGTCAGCAAGTTCAACGAGTGGTTCCGCGACGGCAGCAAGGTGCTGTTCGCCTACTACCTCGGCAACGTGATGCTCGAGTTCATTGACAAAAAACTCGGCGGCATGGGCGCGGTGCGCAGCATGCTGGAAATGTTCGGCGAAAAGAAAACGCCGGGCGAAGTGTTCAAAGCCTGCCTCAAGATTGAGCCCGAGGACTTCGATCAGCAGTTCCGCGCCTACGTGCGCGATGAGCGCATCGCCCACCTGCGCATGGTGCCGCGCATCGCGGGCGACCGCATCGAGAACCTGTACTTCAAGTACGAAGACGGCGATGCGACGGTCAGCGACATGGTGGACCTCGCGCTTGGGTACGCGCAGCGCGGCTCAACCATCGACGCCGAAACCTTTCTCGGCCTCGCGGGCAAGAAGGGCGCCGCCGACCTGCTGGACCCCGTGGGCGCGCGCTTTCACTACGTGAAGTCGCTCCTCGCGCGCGGCGACGAAAGCATCCGCCCCGCCGAGCGCTCCGCCGCTTCGCGCAAGCACCTCGAAACCGCGCTCGCGCGCGGGCTGGAAGACTACAACACCTTCATGCAGATGGCGCAGTTCGCGCAGCAGGACCGCAACCAGGAGATGCTGCTGACCTGGCTGAAGCGCGCGCAGCAGGCTTTCCCGGAAACCGCGGCGCCGTATGCGCGCCTGTACCAGGTGTACCAGCAGGCGGGGGAGCGCCAGCTTGCCGTTGAGATGGCGGAGAAGTGGGTCAGCGTGGACGAGAACAATCTCGGCATCCGCACCTGGTTGATCGAGGAGGTCTACAGCACCGCCGCCGCGTGGGAGCGCATGGAAGTGATGGCGGAGCAGGCGATCAACATCGCGCCGCTGCAGTCAAAGCTGCACGAGTACCGCGCCTACGCGCTGCGCCGCCTCAAGCGCTACGATGAAGCCGTCGTGCACTACGAGTACGCGCGGCGCCTCGCCACCGGCGACACGCTCGAAGAAGCCAAGCGCAACGAAGCCGACCGCATTCTCGACATCGCCGCCACCTGGCTGCACGCCGACGAGATCGAGAAGTGCCGCAAGGCGCTGGAAGAAGCCCGCAAGCTCGATCCCGACAACCCGCGCATCAAGGTAATCGAAGGCGAACTGGGCGAAGGGGAAGAGAAGGAAGAAGAGTTTTAGACGCAACGCATCTTGTTCATGGGTGGGCCCGACAATCCTGTCGGGCCCGTTTCATGCAATGGGACCGACAAGATTGTCGGTCCCACCCGGTGCTTGATGGCTTGATGTTCTACCCCGCCGGATCCGGCTGGCCCATCTCGATCAATCGCGCGCGGCACGCCGCCGCTACCTCGCCCTCGCCCCCGTAGGCGTCGTAGGCCTTGCGGTAGTGGTTTGCCGCTTCGAGCTTGCGGTTCGCGCCGTCATACGCCTGCGCGAGGTTGTACAGGCCCACCGGCGAGCCCGGGATCAGCTTCAGCGCAATCTCAAGCCGCGTCGCCGCCACCGTGTGCTCGTTCTTCTTCAGCGCCACCAGCCCGCCCATGAAGTTCGGCCAGAACGCGCTGCCGTCCAGCGCCAGCGCGCGGCGCGAGCTCTGTTCGGCTTCATCCAGCCGGTCCAGGTAGTACGCCGCCTGCGCCACGTTCACGTGCAGGATCGCGTGCTGCGGCTGCATGCTCGCCGCCTGCTTGTGCAGCGAAAGCGCCTGCTCGAACTTCTGCTTTGCCGCCGCCGTGTCCGCCGATTCGAACCCCTCGCGCATCAGCGCGTCCGCCTGGTCCGCCTTGTCGTAGGCCGGCTGCGCCGCGCGCATGTTCACCATGGCGCTGCTGAACTGCGGCTGATTGCGCACGTACTCGCCCTTGCCCTTGTACTGCTCGTTGAGCTGCTTGGTGAGGTCCTGCACGCGGTTGGCTGGGTGCGGGTGCGTGGACAGGAACTCCGGCGGCCCGCCGCCGTGGGCCGCTGTAACCTCATCCAGCATCTTCATCACGCCGATGATGCCCTCAGGGTCGTAGCCCGCGCGCGCGGCGAAGCGCATGCCGAACGTGTCGGACTCCGCCTCGTTGTTGCGCGAGTAGCTCAGGCTCAGGAACTGGTAGCCCAGCAGGCCGATCACAGCCATGCCCTCAAGCTCTTCGCTGGACGCCGAGAGCACCAGCAGCGGCAGCAGCACCGCCGTCTGCTCGGACATCCGCTCGGTGCCGTGCCGCGCGAACACGTGCGCGACCTCGTGGCCCAGCAGGCCCGCGAGCTCGGCTTCGTCGTCAAGCTTATTGAGGATGCCGCGCGTGACAAACACGTGCCCGCCCGGCAGCGCGAACGCGTTGATCATGCTGGTGTTGACGAGGTAGAAGTTGAAATCCCAGTCCGGAAACTCCGCGCTGTCCTTCACGCGTGTGCGGGCCGCGGTAACGACCTTCTGGCCCACACGGTTGAGATAGTCTTGCGAAGCCTTGTCGGGGTAAAGCCCGCCAAGCTCCGCCAGGATGGGCTGCACGGCTTCGTCGCCCATCGCTTTTTCATCGTCGTAGGAATAGAGGTTGAGCGTGCGCTTACCGGTAAGCGGATCCACCTGGCAGGCGCTGACAAGCGGGATCAAGGCAAGCAGCAGTGCGGGAAGTACGCGCAGGAATCGGGTCATGGCAATCTCCTTCGACCCACCGTTTTAGCGAAGCGCGCGCCGTTGCAAAGCGCAACTACATGAACCGCCAAAACGCCAAAGCGCCAGAAAGTACCTTTGGCGTTTTGGCGCTTTGGCGGTTGGTAGTTTATGCCCGCATGCAGCACTTCTTGTATTTGCGCCCGCTGCCGCAGGGGCACGGGTCGTTGGGGCCGACTTTGATCGTGGGTTTGCGAACCTGCTTTTTCAGCAGGTGCGCGGTGGCTGTGACGCGCGCATAGGCGCCCAGCTCTTCGCCGCCGCCAAGCCGCCCCGCGCGCTCGCAGTATCCCAGAAACCCTTCCAGCAATTCGGGCACGGCTTCGCGCTCGGCACTGGTCAACGACAGCGGCCCCAACCCGATCGCAACGCCGTCCCGCACCTCGCGCTCACCAATGTCACCAGGCGCGACCGCGCTGCCGCAAGCATTGCGCAAGAACGCACCCAGCACCCCACCGGCGTTATCGCCAAACGAACGCGCAGCCATCTCACCCTCAGTGCTGGTGAGATACTCACTAACCCAGTGATCAATCGCGTCGGTGAAAGCACTCATGCCACCACAATACCAACCATCCAATACCGGCAAGAGCGACCCGTCAGGTCCAGCTCTTCGTGTCCTTCGCAACCTTCGCTCCTTCGCGTCAAGGTAGTTCCGTAGTGGACAAATCCCGCGCCCGCCCGGACAATCCGGCTAGAAAGGCCTCACATGAAATCCGAATGCCTTGAAGCCATCGACGCCGCGACCAGCCTCGGCGCCACCTACGCCGACGTGCGCATCATCGAGTACGCGCGCGAAAGCATCTACCTGCGCAACGGCAACCCCAGCAACCTCGTCAACCATCGCAGCCTCGGCGCGGGCATCCGCGTGATTGCCGGCGGCGCGTGGGGGTTCGCCAGCACCAACCAGGTGACACCCGCGAGCCTCAAGGAGACCGCCCAGCGCGCAGTCGCCATCGCGCGCGCGTCGGCCCAAGTAAAGAAGCAGGACGTGCGCCTCTCGCCCAAGCAGGCGGTCGAGGACATCTGGTGCACGCCCTTCACCATCGACCCGTTCAAGGTGCCGCTGGAAGAGAAGCTGACTCTGCTAACCCGAATCGACGAAATCCTGCGCCGCAAACCCGAGATCAAGGTCGCCAACAGCGGCATGCAGTTCGCGCGCGAGAAGCAGTGGTACATGGACAACGAGGGCAGTTTTATTGTCCAGGACCTGGTGCGCTCCGGCGCAGGCTATTCGGCAACAGCCGTGGGCAACGGCGAGGTGCAGATCCGCAGCTACCCGCAATCCTGGGGCGGCAACCACAAGTGCATGGGGTACGAGATCGTCCACTCGT
>CAZNBU010000028.1:0-15917 GCA_964571035.1 uncultured Planctomycetaceae bacterium
TGACCTTCCGCGAGATCCTTGAGACGCCGGAGTTCGAAGCGGCTGCCAAGAAGATGGAACTGCCGATGGCGTTCGGCAAGGACGCCCTGGGTGCGCCCGTGATTCGCGACCTCGCCGGCATGCCGCACCTGCTGGTCGGCGGCGCTACCGGCCAGGGCAAATCCGTATTCGAGAACGTGCTGCTGGCAAGCCTGCTGATGTCCCGCACCCCGCGCGACATGCGGCTGGTGATGGTGGACCCCAAGCAGGTGGAGTTCGCGCCCTACGCCGACACACCGCACCTGTTGGCGCCGGTCATCGACGATTCGCGCCGCGCGGTAAGCGTGTTCGAGTGGCTGGTGCAGGAGATGGAGACGCGCTACACGCTGTTCAAGAACACCGGCGTGCGCAAGATCAGCGAGTACAACGAGCTCTCGGCCCGCGAGCGCGCCAAGCGGCTGGAAGAATCCGGCGCGACCTCTGAGGCGCCGGACCACATCCCGTACATCGTGACGATGGTGGACGAGCTGGCGGACCTGATGATGGTCGCAGCCGACACCAAGATCGACGAGCTGATCGCCCGCATCGCGCAGAAGGCGCGCGCCGCCGGCATCCACCTGATCCTGGTGACGCAGTCGCCGCGCAGCGACGTGCTGACGGGCGTGATCAAGGCGAACATCCCGGCGCGCGTAAGCCTGCGCGTGAACACAGGCACCGAGTCGCGCATCGTGCTCGACCAGACCGGCGCCGAAGACCTGCTGGGCAAGGGCGACCTGCTGATGGTCATGCCGGGCGACCCGAAGCCGGTGCGCGCACAGAGCGCGTTTATCGCCGACGACGAGATGGTGCGCATGCTGGACGCGCTGCGCGCGCAGTTGAAGCCGAACTACGCGATCGACATCAGCAAGTTCACCGGCGGCGACAACAGCGGCGGTGGCGGCGGCGACGCGATCGGCGAGCTGGACCCGCAGTTTGTGGACGCGGTGGACCAGATTCTCGCCGCCGGCCGCGGCAGCGCCAGCTTTCTGCGCACCGCGATGGGGCTGGGGCACACGCGGGCGACGCGCATCATCATCCAGATGGAGCGCGCGGGCATTCTCGGCCCGGCGCGCGGCAGCAAAGAGCGCGAAATCATGATCACATTTGAAGAGTGGGAAGCCCGCAAGCAAAGCGGCGACCCAGCCGGGCAGAACAGCGTTTACGACACAGTCGTGGCGGGATAGTGCCGCGAGAAAGCCGGGTTATCACCGGCAGATGGGAAGTCAGATGAGGAACCTAGTTGGCAAAACCCTCCGCGCGACGCGCTACCTGCCGCTTGCTTCGTTGATCGCGGTCGCGCTGCTGCTTGTGGTTGACACGGTCATGTTCTGGGCGTGGAAGCTGCGCCCGCTGGCAAGCGTGGACGGTGTAGAGATTGCGGTGTGGGCTGTGCTGGGCGGCACCGCGGGCGTTGCCGGCATTCGCTGGGCGCTGCTGGATCAGCCGCGCATGCGGTTTCTGGCTGCAAGCTCGATCGCGTTGATGGTTGCGTTTTCGACGCTTCACCCGTGGCACAACGGGTATGCAGTTGACGCGACGCTGCCGGCAGCGACAGAGCGCTCGCGCGAAATCCCGGCGGGAACGGTAGTGAAGTACGAAGACGGGCCGCTGACTGAGGGCGAAGAAGCGCAATACTAGTCGGTCACCTTGGCGTTCTCTTCGAGCACCTTTGGCGCAGGCTCACGTTCCTGCTGAAGGTCGTTCACGCTTGATTCCGCGGCGTCGTAGAACCCCTGCGGTACAATGCCCAGCGCGACAGTGCCAAGCACGGTCAGGCTCAGCGCGAACTTGAGGCCCCAGTCTTCCTTGCCTGCTACCGGGCGGTCGTCAGGATCGCGGAAGTAGGTGTAAGCCACCACGCGCAGGTAGTAGTACGACCCGATGATGCTCGTAACGATGCCGATGATGCCCAGCGTCGTGTAGCGCCCACCTGCCTCAATCGCGTGCGTGAAGACAAAGTACTTGCCCATGAAACCGGCTGTCGGCGGGATGCCCGCCAGGCTGAGCATAAAGATCGCCATGCCGATGCCGACCGCGGGCTTCTTCCATGCAAGGCCGCGCAGGTCGTCGATGCTTTCCACGTCGCGCCCGCCGCTGCTGGCGTACACCAGCATGGCGAACGCGCCGCTGGTCATCAGCGTGTAGGCCAGCAGGTAGTACAGCACGCCCGCGTATGCGCCGGGGTTGCTGCCTGCGGCCGCAAGCCCGATCAAAAGGTAGCCGCTGTGCGCGATGCTTGAGTACGCCAGCATGCGCTTGACGTTGCGCTGGCTGATGGCGAACCAGTTGCCCAGGATCATGCTCAGCGCCGACAGGATCCACAGCGCGTAGCCCGCGAACCCCAAGTCGCCAAAGAACTCGCTGGCTGCCGCGTTTTCAGGGAACGTAACCACGGCAAGCCGGATCAGCGCGCCAAAGGCAGCCGCCTTCACCGCCACAGCCATGAACCCGGTTACGGTGGTCGGCGCGCCTTCATAGGCGTCCGGCACCCAGCTATGGAACGGCACCGCGCCAACCTTGAAGGCGAAGGCGATCAGGATTGTGCCCATGCCCAGCGTGGCCATGATTTCGGTGCCGTCGCCCTTGTTGAAGATTTCGACCAGCTTCTGGCCGATCGGCTGCAACTGCACCTCGCCGGTGACGCCGTACAGCGCGGCCATGCCCAGCACCAGAAACCCTGAGGCAAATGCGCCCATGATGAAGTACTTCATGGCGGCTTCAGCGCTGCGGCCCGACTTGCCGTGCATGCCGGTCAGCACGTAAACGCTGAAGCTCAGCAGCTCAATCGACAGGAAGACCATGATCAGGTCGTTACTGACGGTGAGCAGCACCATGCCGGAAGCCGCCAGCAGCACAGTGATCAGGAAGTCGGCAAGGTTTACGCCGATGCGCCGGATGTAGGACAGGCTGGCGAACATCGAGATCGCGGTGCCGATCAGGATCGCGACAATCAGGTAGGTGGCGAACGAATCCACGCGCATGGCGCCGCGCATGATTTCCTGCGCCGGCGCGTCCCAGTACGGGTTGAGCGACACAAACGCCAGCAGCACGCCGCCCAGCGCCGTGAAGAAGTTGAACATGCGGCTCTTGTCGGCGTCGGTGCTGAACAGGTCGATCAGCATCACGATGCCGCAGGCACCCAACAGCCACACAACCGGAAGAAAGATGTCGAATTCTGCAGGCATCCAGGCTCTACACTGCTTCGCTAAGTGCGCGGCGAATGATGCCTTGGGTCCCCGGCACGCGCAACCGTGTGGGGTCGTGCGTTGATGCACTTCTAGGGGGCTGGCTGTACCTCGATGCGGAACCCGGCGGGAACGCTGCGTATGCGCAGTCGAAGACCCAGCAGCGCGGAATGCGCGAACCCGTCTTCGTCCAGCGGCGACTGGACATACTCGCCATTCGTAGGCTGCGCATGAATCAGGATGGAACCTGTCACAGGGTCTGCAACCCAGTACTCCGGCACGCCCGCGCTTGCGTAGGCTTCGCGTTTTGAGCCCAGGTCATTGGCGCTGGTGCCGGGCGACAAGGCTTCTACGACGAGGCTCGGGACCACTTTCAACGGCCCCTTGGTCATGTCTCCGTCTGGTTTCACCACGGAGATATCCGGGCACAGGAAGTTCTGGCGGTCGGGCAGCAGGATGTCCACCCCAAGGAACAGCTTGAGCGACCGGTTGCTGACCGCTTTCTTGATGGCCAGGGCGAGCTCAAGCAACAGGTCCTGATGTGGAGGTTGCGGCGCGGGCGTCATGACGGCCTTTCCCCAGATCAACTCCCAACGCTGGCCTTGCGGCCAGGGGAAGCGATCGAACTCCGCCAAACTCATGCATTCCGGAACCGGGCGCGTCGCACCGTCCGGCAACGTGATTTCACGCGGCGTGTACGCGCGGTAGGGGCTGATGCGATCCGCAGCCAGCATGACTTACCTCGCTGTCATTGTACCACCGCATGTGCGGCGACGTCATCCACCAGCGGCGGATACGGCAATCAATACCTTGGTGGAGTACTGGCCGAACCACTCTTTGCCGTCCTGTACCATGCGCCATTGCATGTTGTGGTTGCCGGCGGCGGGCGCGGTGATGGTGAAGCTGAAGGTGTAGACGTCCTTGGGGCGCACCTCGATGCCGCTGTCGATCTGCACGCGCGACATCCCCCAGGTCTTGTTGTCGCGCGGCGCTTCGCTGCCCAGGCGCCAGGGCTTGTTGCCGGCGCTTGTCCAGGTGGTGCTGCCCATGTTCCTGACCGTCACGTCCACCTGGTACTGCTCGCCGCTGACCATGCTGGTCGGCACGCTCATTGCCAGCACCTGCGCGTAGTTGCCGTCAATGTCGTCCCGGACCGGCACAGCCAGAATCAGGTCGCGGCTGCCAGCCGGCACGTTGCTGCCCTGGGTCGTGAAGTTCTTGTGGCTGCTGGATTTGGGCACATAGAAGTAGTAGTCGCCGCTGGGCACCTTGAAGGCAAAGCGCCCATCGCTGCCGACCTGCATCTGGAAGAAGTTGCCGTCGCGGCCATTGGTGCCGGTGGGGGCGAGGTGCGCGCGCACGATGGTGCCGCCCAGCGGCTGCTCGGTCTCGGCGTCCACGACGATGCCTGTGAGGTCAAAGGCAGGCTCAAGCTCGATGGTGAACTCGCGCTCGGGCACCGCCTTCAGGTTGTTAAAGTTGACGAAGGCGACCTGGTTGCCGTACTGCGCGCAGATCTGGTAGTTCCGCACCCAGTGGAAGTTGATGTATTTCTCGCCCTTGGCGTCGGTGGTGCCGATGTCGAAGTGCCGCTTGAAGTCGTCCGGGTCGTCGCCCTCGGCGTCGTTGCGATAGATGTCGATGTGCGCGCCCGGCTGTGGCGAGCCGGCGTTGGTCACGATGATGCGGATCTCGTTCGCGCCCACCAGCGTGATGTCCAGCGGCGCGGGGTCGCTGCCCGCGATGTTGACCTGCACCTTTTCCTGGTAATAGCTGTTCTTGAAGGCGGTGATCGTGTACTCGCCTTCCTTTAACTGGCCGAACTCAAACGCGCCGTAGATGTCGGTCGTGGCGGACATCGCCCACGGGTTGTTGGCGTCCTTACTCAGGCCAACGTTCTCGATCCCGTTGCCCTCGCTGTCCTTGACTGTGCCCTTCAGGATGAAGGCGCGCTCCAGCACCACCTCTACAGTCCCGCCAGCCGGCACGCCCTCAAGCGCATCGGCGGTGAGCTTGGCTTCAAAGAATCGGTTGTGGATGAAGGTGGCTTCGTAGCTTACGCCGCGCAGCAACGTCAGCGGCATGCTGGCTTTGCCGCCGGGCAGATCGAGCGCGAGCACCTGCGTCTTCGGCGGCTCCACGCCCTTGGGCGGCGCGCCGAAGGTCGGCTGAATGGTCACCTGCACGCCTTGCGCCTCGGCGTTTGGGCGCGTCATCACGCTTATGGTGATCTTGCGGGCCACGGTGGCATCGAACGGCTGCACTTCAAAGTCCAGCGTCTCGGTGTCGGCCAGCTTCAGCGAGACCTCACGCTCTTTGGGCAGATAGTAGTAGTTCTCGCCGTCGGTCGTGAAGACAGGCAGCTGGCGCAACTGCTCGTCCGCGATCGGGTGCTGGTTGACGATCTTGATCTTGTGTTTGCCGTCCGGGATGCCGCCGAGCGTATAGGCCCCGTCCGCCCCGGTCGCAGCCGCCGGTTTGCCATCCAGCGCGATCTTCACGCCTTCAATACCGGTGCCGCCCGCGAACACCCTGCCGGTGACCTGCGCGCCGGTGATGAGCGTCAGCGTAACCGGCCCCGCCTGCGTCTGGGGCTTGGTCGCCACGGTTTCGATGCGGCTGTACAGCTCGCCCAGGTGCGCCGTCAACTGAACCTTGCCGGTGGAGAACCCGCCGAAGCTGAATTCGCCGGCTTCGTTGGTGACCTTCGAGTCGTACGGGTAGCGGTTGTTGCCCTCGACGTACGTGCAGCGCACCTGTGCGCCCGCAATCTTTTCGCCGCGGTCGTTGTGCACGACGCCGGTGATGGTGCCTTCGGTTTCGAGCTCCACGCGCACTTCGTGGTCGTTGGCAAGCACTTTCTTGTCCTGCGGTGCGTAGCCTTTCGCGCTGAATCGCAGGCTGACGTCGTTGCGGTAGATGCGGTCGCTGACCATGTCGATGGTGAACTTGCCTTCGGCGTCGGTCTGCACGCGCAGGCCGTCGTCGCGGGCCCAGACTTCGGCGCCTTCGATCGGCTGATTGCCGGTGTTCACGACGATGCCGCTGATGCCGCGGGCGCGCTCGAGGATGATGCTGACCTCGCGGCGATCCTCGCGGAAGTTGAACACGCGCGAGGTGTACGGCGCGAACCCGGACTGCTTGACCTCAAACGTGTAGAGGTAGCCTTCCGCCAGCTTGACCGCGAACTCGCCGATGCCGTCCGCGCGGATGGTGAAGCGGTTCGCCGGGTTGGCGGAGTCGGCCTGCTGGTTGGTCTGGAGAATCTCGACTTCGGCGTAGCGCACGATGCCGCCGCGCTTCTCGCGCACCTTGCCGGTGACGCGCACGGAGGGCATGAGCTTGAATACGGCTTCCGCGCCCTTGGTCAGGTCGGGGATCGCCAGCGGCTCAAAGATGTCGGCGTAGCCGAATGCGGTGATCAGCACGCTGGTCTGCTTCTCGGCGGCGTCCTTCTGCTGAGCCAGTAGCTCCTTGAGCTCTTTCTCGTTCCAGACGGCGACGCCATGGCGGTTGGTGCGCTTGACCATCGCCTCCAGCTTGTCAGTCAGTTTGACGTTTCCGCCTTCCGCTTCGAGTTTGCTGGCGCGGATCGGGAAGTAGACCGTCGTGCCCGCCAGCGGGCGGTCATCCTGCTTGTTCAGGACCTTGATCAGCAGGTGGCCCGGAACCGGTTTGTCGATCTCGGAGGGATCGACGACCGGCACCACGACTTCGGCGTCCTGCGCACCCCCTTCGCCCGTTCCGTCGGCGTTCGCACCCGACTTTGAGCGCTTGCGCGACGATCCCTTGCCGTCTCGCGAGCCGCTGCGCGCGGAATGCCCGTCTCGGCTGGCATCGCCGGATGCGTGATCGGGGTTGTCAGGGTCGTCCGGGTCCCAGATGCCCGCGCGGGCGCGTTCCAACTCGCCCGCAGAGCTGCCCCATGGGTCGGTCAGCAGGAAGTACCCGCCAACCATGGTCAGCAGGACCAGTGCGCCAAGAATCGTGATCAGCGCGCCTGATCGGCCTTTCATGACCCCTCACAATAGGTGGAATGCCGCCAAAAACCGGGCAGAGTCTACCCCATCATGATCGGACGGCAACCAATACATCTGTAATGCAAGTTAAGGATTGGTTGTCGTTGCTCGGTACCCCCGCGGGCGGTTGCGGCCGTCTGGTCCGGAGTTTTGGGTTTCGGGTTTTGGGTTTCGGGTTCCGGGAAAGACGCCAGTCCACACCCAAGACCCAACACCCAACACCCAGAACCTCGCGTTCCGCGTCGCTTACTTGCGCGGGGGTCGGCGACCGCTATCATTCGCCGCTCGTTTGGCGGCTTCGGGTATCCCTGCCTTTGCTCGGGCCCGGCGCGACGGCGCAAACGAAGGAGCTGAAGATGAAGACCGACATCCATCCGAAAAGCAAACTGACCAAGGTCTCCTGCACCTGCGGGAACACCTTTGAAATCCTTACGCGCCACGAAAAGCTCAGCGTCGACATCTGCAGCGCGTGCCACCCGTTCTACACCGGCACCCAGAAGTTCGTGGACACCGCCGGCCGCGTGGACGCGTTCACCAAGCGCTTCCAGTGGGATCCCACCCAGGCCGAGCAGAAGGCAAAGGCCAAGGGCACCAAGATCCGCAAGGTATCCAAGGACCTGAAGCTGGAGCTCGAGAAGAAGAAGGTCTTCGGCAAGAAGAAGGTCATCCCGACGCCCGGCGACAAGGGCGAGTAGCTGCGCAACGGATTCACCGGCGCGGGGGTTTCCCTGCGCCGGTTTGCGTTGACGGATGGCCGCCACGGCTGGTGAAACTGGTAGACTGGCAACCATGCTCGATATCCTGAAACAACGGGCAGACCGCTACGCCGAACTGGGCAAGCTCATCGAAGACCCTGAGGTGTACGGCAACAACAAGCTGTTCGCGGCGTACCAGCGCGAGCGCGGGTCGCTGCGTGAGCAGGCCGAGTCCTACGCTGAGCTGGTTGCCTTGCAGGGCCAGATCACCGGCAGCGAAGAGATCATCAACGATCCTGCCGCCGACTCCGAGATGAAAGAGCTGGCCGAGGCGGAGCTTGCCGAGCTGAAGGCACGCTACGACGCGCTGTTCAATGAGGCGCAGGACCTCGTGCTGCTGGAAGACGAAGACGACTCGCGCGACGTGATCCTGGAAGTGCGCGGCGCGGAAGGCGGCGACGAAGCCACGCTGTTCGCCCGCGAACTGATGGAGAACTACGCGCGCTGGTGCGCGTACCACAAGTGGAAGCTGGAAGTGCTCGACGAGGTCGAAAGCGAAGTCGGCGGCCTGAAAAACGGCACCTACCGCATCAGCGGCGACCAGGCGTGGACGTGGTTCAAGTACGAAGGCGGCGGCCACCGCGTGCAGCGTGTGCCGGCCACCGAGACTGCGGGGCGCATTCACACCAGCCTGGCGACGGTGGCTGTGCTGCCGGAGATGGAAGACGTCGAGATCGACATCAAGGAGTCCGATCTCGAAATCAAAGCCGCCCGCAGCGGCGGCCCCGGCGGCCAGAACGTGAACAAGACCAGCTCGCGCTGCCAGATGCGGCACTTGCCGACCGGCATCATGGTGGACTGCCAGGCGACGCCCAGCTTCCACAAGAACCGCGACGAGGCGCTGCGCATCCTCAAGTCAAAGCTCTACCAGATGGAGAAGGAAAAGCGCGACCGAGAGCTGGCCGCCAAGCGCGGCGCCATGGTCGGCAGCGGCGGGCGCGGGGACAAGATTCGCACGTACAACTTCCCGCAGGACCGCTGCACCGACCACCGAGCCAAAGTCAGCTTTCCGCTGGGCAAGATCTTCGCCGGCGACTTCGACGAGCTGGTAGAAGCCTGCCGCAAGTGGGAAAAGGAAGAGAAGCTCAAGGCACTCGCCCAAGCGGCTTGATATGGCCGAATCCCCGGTCTTCATGTTCCACAAGCCCCGCGGGGTGGTTGTGACCCGCCGCGATGAACTCGGCCGCCGCACCGTGTTTGACTTGCTTCCGGCATGGGCGCGCGACGACGGGTGGCAGGCGGTGGGCCGCCTCGATCTCGACACGCGCGGGCTGCTCCTGCTCACGCGCGACGGCCAATTGCAGGAGGCGCTCGCCCGCCCGGGCGTGCACGACAAGGTCTACGAAGTCTGGATTCGCGGCAGCATCACACCGGCTCAGATCGCGCGGTTGCTGGCAGGTGTGCCGACCGCACAGGGATTGATGCGCGCACATGCCGTGCAGCCCATGGGCGGTGTCGGCGCCAAATCGCGCTTGATGGTCACCCTGCGCGAGGGACGCAACCGGCAGCTCCGCCGCATGTTCGGCGCGCTCAAGGACGAGCGCACCGGCGCCACTCTCAAGGTTCTCGAAATCAAACGCGTCGCCTTCGGCCCGATTCGGCTGGACATCCCCAGCCGCCAATGGCGCTGGCTCACACCCGCCGAGTGCGCTGCGCTGGGCATCCTCGCGTCCGCCTGAATGGTGGGAATACCCGACCTTGCCTGCACCCGTTAGGTCTATTGAGACCTGATGGGAGGCTGCCATGCCGCATACCTTTGACGCGATTGTGGTTGGGACCGGGCAGAGCGGCCCGGCGCTGGCGCGTGATCTTGCTGAAGCCGGCAGGAAAGTCGCCATCGTTGAGCGCAAGGATTTTGGCGGGTCGTGCGTCAACTTCGGGTGCATCCCGACCAAGGCTTACGTTGCCAGCGCGCAGGCTGCCCACATCGCGCGCGTGGGCGCTGACTTTGGCGTGGAGATCCGCGGCGAAGTCTCGGTTGACCTGGCGAAGGTGAAGCAGCGCAAGGATCGATTGGTCGAAGAATCCTCCGAGGGCGTGGAGGACTCGCTGCGCGAGCATGAGAACATCACGGTGTTCCAGGGGCACGGGCGGTTTGTCGGCCCGCGCCGGATCAAGGTCAACGGCGATGAGCTTAAGGCGGAGACGGTCGTGCTCAACGTCGGCGCGCGCGCGAACGTGCCGAAGATTGAAGGTGTCAGCAGCATCCCCTGGTTGACCTCCTCCGACATGCTGGAGCTGACCGAGCTGCCGCGCCACCTGGTGATCATCGGCGGCGGGTACGTGGGCATCGAGTTCGCGCAGATGTTCGCGCGCTTCGGCAGCGCGGTGACCATCCTGCAACGCGGCGAGCGCGTGTTGCCCGGCGAAGACGACGACGTCAGCGACGAAGTCCGGCGCATCCTTGAGGGCGAAGGCATCACTGTGCGCACCGGCGCGGAAGCCGCCAAGCTGCGGCGCACCGACAAGGGCGTCGGCGTCACGCTCAAGAGCGGCGACGAAGTGGAGGGGACCCACCTGCTGATCGCAGCCGGCCGCAAACCCAACACCGACGACCTGGGCGTGGGCGAAGCGGGCGTGAAGCTTGACGAGCGGGGCTACATCCGGGTGAACGACCACCTGCAGAGCAGCGCCGATGGCGTGCTCGCTCTCGGCGACTGTAACGGGCGTGGCGCGTTCACGCACACGTCCTACCACGACTACCAGGTCGCGACCGACCTGCTGCTGGGCGAAGGCAAGCGCAAGGTCAGCGACCGCATCCCGTGCCACGCCGTGTACATGGACCCGCCGCTGGGCCGCGTCGGCATGACCGAGCGCGAAGCCGTGTCGAGCGGCAGGAAGATCCTAGCCGCCAAGCTGCCGATGAACCGCGTCGGCCGCGCCAAAGAAGAAGGCGAAACCGAAGGGTTCATGAAGGTGGCTGTGGACGCCGAGTCGTTCCGGATTCTCGGCGCGGCAATCCTGGGCCTGCACGGCGACGAGGCGATCCACTGCTTCGCCGACGCGATGTACGCCGACGCGCCGTACCAGACGCTGCGCGACGCGGTGCACATCCACCCGACGGTGGCTGAGCTGATCCCAACCCTGCTGCAAGGGCTCAAGCCTGTCGAAGCGTAGATTCTGCTCTACGCGGCGGGCCGCCATGAGTTACACTCTCCGCCACAGTTCGGGATAAGGAAGCATATGGCGGGGTATCCTCCACAGAACGGCGGCCAGCAAGGTGGCCAGCAAGGCGGCCAGCAGTACGGGCAGGGCCAGTACCAGCAGGGGTACAACCAGCAGCAGTACGGCCAGCAACCGTACCCGCAGCAGCAATACCCGCAACAGCCTTACGGCGCTCCGGGCTATGGGCCGCCGCAGCAGGCGGGCACGCCCGGACTGGCAATCGCCGGTTTGATCCTGGCCATCATTCCCTGCACTTGGTGGCTTGGACTGATCTTCAGCGCTATTGGGTTGAGCCAGGCCAAGAAGCGCGGCGCGGGGACAGGCATCGCCACAGCCGGCCTGGTCATCTCGATCATCTGGGGCGTGATTGCCCTGATTAACATTGCCACAGGCGGTCTTCAGAGATTTCAATAGCCTCAGCCGCGGTGCAGCCCACCGCGGCTGATTGCTACTTTGACTCCAGGCGAGCCTCCAGCTTGCCGAGGCGATCTTCGGCTTTGCGCAGCTTGTCGCGCAGCTCCTCAAGCTGCTTGTCCTGCGCCGGCTGCTTCGGTGTCGCTGCGGCCCGGATCGCTGCTGCGGCGCGCTTGGCGTCGGTCTGTTCCTGCTCGCTCACGCGTGTGCCCCAGGCTTCGACCGCGTCCAGCGCCTCGGTTGCGGCGGCGGCTTTCAACGCAGCCAACGCGAACTTCTGCACGCGCGGGACGGGGTCGCGCAGTCGATCGGTCAGGCATTCAATCGCCCGCTCGCGCGCCAGCTTCTCCGACTGCCGCGCCACGGCGCCGAGGGCGGCGGCTGCGGCGTGGCGCGCGCGGTTGCTGGTCGCGCCGTAGCGAGTGGCTGCAACCAGCAGCGGCAGGGCTTCGGCGTTGCGGGTGGCGGCCAGAGCACGGAAAGCCCCCGCCTGTTCCCAACCCAGCGGTGCGTCGGATTGCGCAGCCTTTGACAGCAGCGCAAACGGCGCATCGTTACGCTGCGCGCCCAGCGCCTCGTAGGCGGCCATGCGTGCGTGGTACAGCTTCGGCCCGCTTTCGATGAACTTCTCCAGCGCCTTGCGGATCAGCGGGTCGCGGTAGTTGCCGGCGGCGCGCACCAGCGACGCGCACACCATGCCGTCGGTCTCGACGCCCAGCAACTCCGCCAGAGCCTCAACCGCGGCCTGGCTCGCCGCGTCGCCGAGCGCGCCTGCCATGCGCACGCGCACGCCCCAGAACTTCTCGCTTTTGTAGGCGTCGCGCACGGTTTCAATGTTCGCGCGCTTGCCGGTCTTGCACAGCTCGCTCGCGGCGTGGATGCGCCCGACGACGTCCGTCGCGGCAAGCTGCTTCTTGAGCTTGCCGTCGCCGGGGTTGAAGTCGAGCTTGCACACCACGTGCGCCGCGGGATCAAAGCGAACCTGCTCCGGCTCGCTGTCCATCGGGATTACGAACGCGTGCTTCTGCTTCTCGATGCGCATCGGTTTGCTGTGCGCCTTGCCGTCGATGGTCCAACCGAGCTCGGTCGAGAATTCGAACACCGGGATGCCGTCGTCGGTCTTCTGTGTCTGCTCGACTTCGAACGTGCCTTCCTTCTTCTTGCTGTCGTAGCTGAAGCTGACTTTGACGGCTGGGTAGCCCTTGCTCTCGATCCATTGCTCGAACCACTTCACCAGCGACTTGCCGGAGTGCTGCTCCATCACCTTGCGGAAGTCGTCGGTTTCCACCGTCTTGCCGCCGAAGCGCTTCACGTAATCGCGCACGCCGGCCCAGAACGTTTCGTCGCCCAGCTCGTGCCGCAGCATGTGCAGCCGCGCTGCGCCGCCGGGATACAGATGGCGGTCGTACATCGACCACGAGTGGTCGAACTTGCGCGTTGCGATCGGGCGCATGTACGAGTTATCCGCTTCGTTCAGGTACGCCTGCAAATTGGCGTAGAAGTCGTAGTCGCGCTCGTCGGCACCCTTGCTGTCTTCAAGCCAGCAGGTCTCGATGTACACCGCCCAGCTTTCTTTCAGCCAAGCGTGGGCGAAGTCGCGGCAGACGATCCAGTCGCCGAACCACGAGTGCGCCATCTCGTGCAGGTTGATCTGGTCGAGCTGCCAGGTCCATTCCTTGGCCAGCGTTGCGTCCAGCACCAGCATGTCGTCCCAGCTTACCAGCGAGATGTTCTCCATCGCGCCGCCGATGCCGGGCAGCGCGAACTGGAAGTACTTCGGGTAGGGGAACTCGCTGTCCAGCTTCTTCGTCATCCAGTCCAGCATCACGCCCGTGCGCCCGAAGGAGCGTTTGAGATCCTCCGGCTTCCAGCGCTTCTCAGCGAAGTATGCGATCGGCTTGCCCTTGTGCTCGCCGTCGTCGCAGCGGGTGAAGTCGCCCAGCGCGAAGCAGGTGATGTAGCTTGGGCAGCCCTGCTTGAGCTCCCAGTGCGCGGTCTTGGTGCCGTCGTCGTGGGTTTCTTCCTTACTAAGCGCGCCGTTGGCCAGGATCGTGTACTCCTTCCTCGCGCGCAGGTGAAAGCTCAGCGATGGCCGCGCGTTCGGCAGGTCCACGCACGGCAGCCAGTGGCGCGCTCGCTCGGTCTCGTGGTCGGTCGCCGCCCATGTGCCCGCGTCGGGATAGGCGTCATCGGGGTTGCTGAAGAACAACCCGGTCACCGGCTCAACCACCTTGTAGGTGACTGCAAGCTTGCGCTCTTCGCCCGCGCGGAACGGCTCGGCCCATGACACGCGGATGCACCTGCCGTCGTAGCTGCTGCTGAGTTCGCGCCCGTCGGCGTCGGCGACGCGCAGCTCCTGAAAGTCCACGGCGTGCAGCACGATCTCGGTCGCGCCGTTGCGCACGGCGCGGAGTGTGTTGGTGACGGTCCCCTGCGCGGTGCGCTTCTGGACGTCCACCCGCAGGTCGATGTCGAGATGCACCGGCTCAAGCTCAAGGTCCGGCGGGTAGTGCGGCTCAGCGCCCGGCATGATGAAGTCGGCTGCGAGGCCCATTTCAACGGCGCGGTCATGGATGGTCATCAGTTCTCCCTTTTGTATGGGGCATAGCGTGAATTGCACTAATTGCAAGCTTCGGTAGCCGGGCTTGACGCGTAAAGACCAGAACGTTGTTGCCCGAACCGACTCGGCGGGGCAAGCTGAACCATCGGCATTCATCCCTCGGAAAGGAGTGAAGCTATGGCACGCAGCATCCTGCTAGTGGCGGTACTGGCGATCGGTGCGCCCGGCCTGCTCGCCTTCGAGAGTTTCGAGCAAGCCTGGCAAGGTTCCCGCGAGACCCGAAGCGTCAGCCTGTTCGACGACGCGTCCCCGGTTGTCAGCGCCGCCGTACCGGCGCGCCTGGACGGCACGGCGTTCCTGCGCGGACAGGACGAGCCGTACCGCGACCCGACGTCCGAGATGTTCGGCGCCGGCGCGTCGCTTGGAATCAACTACGCAGCGATCGGCATCGGGTTCGGGCTGTGGTTCGAGGTTTACCCGCTGCCGTTTCTGGCGATCAACGCCCACACTTCTATCGCCTACGGCATCCTGGGCTCGCCGTACCTGGATGGCGGCGACGGCCTGGCGTTCAGCTTTCAGGTCGGTGGCAAATTCGTGGTCGATTTCGAAGAGATCGAGATCACCCGCTGGCTGCGCCCGTTTGTCGCGTTCTACCCGTTCGGGGTCGCGTACTTTTCGGGCACCGAAGAGTTCGATCCCCCGGGCACCGGCAACACCGATGAGATCACCTACTCGGACGCTTTCTTCCTTATGAGTGGCGGCATCGGCACCGACTTCTACATCACGCCCAACATCGGCGTCGGCGTGGCGATCTACATCTACGGCACCATCGGCGGCAGCCGCCACGACAAGCCGGGCGACGACCTTGATACCGAGGGCTCGGTCGGCGTGTACGTCGAGTACGTGCGGCTGGCGCTGCGGTTCTAGACTTGAAGCACGCATCGGCAGGGGCACGCGCCGCGTGCCCCTGTGCGCTTTATGATCGGCGCGCGGGTTCATAGAATCGGCGGCCGGGGGCAAGGTGGCGCTGTTGAAGAAATGGTTCGGCAAACGGGAAGACGCACCGGCGGCGACGCCGTCGGATGAGGTTGCCCGCGCCGAGTCCGAAACCGACATCGTGCCACCCGAAGGCAGCGCCGTGATCAGCACCGACACAGCCGCCATCGCCCGCGAGAAGAAGGGTCTGCTCAAGCGCTGGGAGAGCAAGGTCCGCCGCAAGGTTGACGGGTACGTCGACAACAAAGCCGGCGAGCTGCTCGACGACGCCACCAAGCGCGCGCAGCAGTTTCGGCAGGAGACGCTGGACGCCGTGCGCGGAAACGCCATGGAACTGCTGGATCTCACTGAGCAGCGCATCGACGAGAAGCTGGTAGAGATCGAGCACATGCTCGAGAAGCGCCTGCAAGCCGAGCTGAAGATGCGCCTGCGAGCCATGTTCTGGACACTCGTGTTCGTGCTGGTGATGGCACTGGTAAGCCTGGGCTACGTCTGGTTCAAGCAACAGTCCGGCCTGCACGGGTCAAACGCCGCCACCAACCAACCTACGAACTAGACCCGAGCCGCAGGTAGCGTCAAAGGTCAAGAGTTGAATGTCGAAAACACCTTCGACCTTTGACCTTCAACTTTGGACTCGATCGCGCTCAGGGAATCGGTAAGCGCCGAGCGTGCTCCAGCAACTGCCAACTGCAGTTAAAAGCAGACAGGCGGCTTTGGGGGGCATTGCCGCCTGTCCCTGCGTGCGCCAGTCAGGTCGGGGGGACTTGGACGTGACGCACGAAAACTCTCCGTCATCAGAACACCA
>CAZNBU010000029.1:0-5554 GCA_964571035.1 uncultured Planctomycetaceae bacterium
GGCGGTGAAGCATCCGATTTCACCGGCGCTTCGTTCCATGGGGTCAACGCGCCCGGGAGCATCTGGGAGAAGTCGATCGTGGACAAAGCCGACTTCCGCGAAGCGATCCTCACGGAAGCAATCTTCCCCGGATGCAAGATGGAAGGCGTCATGCTGTACGGGGCGAACCTGGCGGGCAGCAGCCTGCTCGGCGCGCAGATGGCCAAGGCGCAGGCGGGCAACGCCAACTTCCATAAGGCGCTGCTGGAGCAGGCCGACCTGACCGGCGCATCGCTGGTCGCCAGCAATTTCTACGAAGCCGAGTTTCTCGACGCGAAGACCGAAGGCGCTGACCTGACAGGCGCCAACCTGAAGATGACGAAGCTGGAGCAATGACCCCACTGACCAAAGACGCGTTCCTGGGCAAAGTCGCTTCCGGCGAGGCGCTGGCGGAGTTTCTGCTGGAAGGCGCTGATCTCTCGCAGGCCGCGCTGGCAGGCAAAAAGCTGGCCGGCGCAACCCTGGTCGGCGCTCGACTCGTCGGGGTGGATCTCAGCAACGCTGACCTTAGCGGCATTCGCGCGGTAGGGTGCGACTTCACGGGCGCGAAGTTCGATGGCGCGAAGTTGGTTGACGCGATTTTTGATCCCGCGTGCCGGTTGGATGGTTGCAGCTTTGTCAAAGCGGATCTGACGAACTCGGGCATCGCCTCGGTTTCAGCCACCGGGTCGGACTTCCGCGAAGCCACCCTGCACGACGCCCTGATGAACGGCGCCAACCTGCGTCAGGCCCGGTTCGGGGGCGCCTCGGCTCGCGGCGCCGGTTTCGATACCTGCGACCTGCAGGGTGCCGACTTCACGGGCGCGAAGCTGAATGACGCGTCCATGATCCGGGCGAACGCGGCCAAGGCCCTGTTCGACCGCGCCGATCTTACCGGCACGCTGATGGCCTACACGGACTTGCGCGCGGCAAGCTTTGCCGGGTGCACGTTCGACGGCGTACTGGCTGACAACGCGAACCTCGAGGGCGCGTCGGATCTTCCGGCGATCGTGCACGGCTCGTTCCAGGACGCATCATTGGCGGGCATTGACCTGTCTTCGCGCGACATCGCCGGCTGCGCGTTCGCGCGCGCGAACCTGAGCGGCGCGAACCTCGACGGTGCAAAGGCTACGGACGCCGACTTTGCCAATGCGAACCTTGCGGGTGCGCGGATGGCCGGCGCCGGTTTTCCGGGCGCAAGCTTTTTCGAGGCGAATGTCGAAGGTTGCAAGTTTGCCGGTTGTGAACTGATCGGCGCTGACTTCGGGTCGTGTGACCTGACCGGCAAGGACTTCACCGGGTGCAATCTTGAGGGGGCGTCATTCTCCAGCGCCAAGGTCCAGGACATCAAGCTCGACGGCGCAAACCTGCGCGGCGCGGTATTCGACGACGTCGACCTGCATGAGCGCGACTTCCGTGAGTTTGACCTTACCGGCGCGAGTTTCATCGGCGCAAACCTGAAGGGCGCAAAGTTCGGCGGCGCCAACCTGGGTGAAGCCGACTTCAGCGCAGCCGCGCTGCCGGGCGTCGACTACACCGGCGCTGACCTGCGGGCCGCGACGTTTGTGGATGCCGACGCAACGCACGCCACGTTTCGCAACGCGAAGATGCACGAGACGGTGCTGGCGGACACGCAGTTGACAGAAGCATTGTTTGCGGGTGCGCGCCTATTTGCGGTCAACTTTGCCGACGTGGATATGCGCAAAGTCGGCATCGCCGAGGCGGCATTCGAGCAGTGTGAGTTCAAGGGCGCGAACTTCGCCGGTCTCAACTTGTCCGGGGCGAGCTTCCCGCTTTGCGACTTCGAAAGCGCCGACCTGTCGGGCGTGAAGTTCAACGACGCCGACCTGACGCAGGCGTCGTTCAAAGACGCCAACCTCGAGAAGGCAGAGCTGAAGAAGGCAAAGCTGCTCGGCGCGAACTTCACAGCCGCCAACCTCAAGCATGCCGTATTCTCCGGCGCGATGATGCACATGGCGTCCCTGTCCGACGCCGATGCGACCGAAGCCAGGTTTGATGGCGTGGATTTGCGCGAGTCAGTCAACATTGGTGTCAACGCCACCAAGGCCAACTTCACCGGCGCGAAGCTGCACTACGCGATGTTCACCAACGGCAACCTCAAGCTGGCTGATTTCAGCGGCGCTGACCTGCTGGGCGCGGAGTTGCACGCGGTGCTGGATGAGGGCGCAAAGTACGACCGGGCAAACCTGAAGCACGTAAAGCGGACAGACGCTGACCGGCTTGAAGCGGAAAACTGGCAGCCAAAGAAACAGGAGAAGCCATGATCGAGACGATGCAGGAGACAAGGTTGGGGCCGGCAAACGTGCTGGCGGTGAACGGCGCGAAGGTGACAGTGCTGCTGGGGGGCGCCGAAGTCGAGGCGACGAACGCGGTCGCGTTTCCGTACGCGCCACAGCAAGGCGATGTAGTGCTCATCATCAGTGGCGAGCAGCACTATGTGATCGGCGTGTTGCAGCCCAAGGGCGACGTGCAGATGCACTTCCCCGCAAACCTGCACGTGCACGCGCGCGGCGGCATCCAGTTCACCAGCGGCGAGCGCGTTGAGATGCAGGCGCCAACGGTGAAAGTTGCGGCTGGCAAGTGGGAAGTTGTTGCGCGCACGCTAAGCGAAAAAGTCGTGAAGGCCATGCGCTGGGTGAAAGAGTTGTCGATGCTCAAGGCGGGTCGTCGCACGGTCAACGTGGAAGGCACGAACCAGGAACACGCCGGGCGGCAGATCATTCGCGCGAGCAAGGACGTGCGCGTTAACGGCGAGCGCATTCACATCGGGTAGGGTGCAGGGTAGTCGCTCAAGAAGCAGACACAGGAGAAGATCATGGTTCCAGCAGCCACAAAGATGAGCGGCACCTGCTTTGCGGTCCCGGACGTTTGCAAAGTGCCGGCGCCGCCCGCGCCGCCGATCCCCACGCCGTTCCCGAACACGGCGCAATGCATGCAGGCTAACAGCGGCATCTCCTCCAAGGTAAAGGTCGCCAACAAGGAGGCGATCCTGGACAACGGGAAGATCCCGATGTCGGTGGGTGACGAGCCCGGAACCCTTGGCGGCATGGTCAGCAACAAGTTCAAGGGCGAGGTGATCTACAAGAAGGTAAGCAGCAAGGTGAAAATCCAGGGCAAGGGCGTCGCGCACATCGGCAGCATGACCGGCCATAACGGTAGCAACGCAAACATGCCAGCCGGTGCGCAGGTAGCGCCCAGCCAGGTTAAGGTGCTGGTCGGGATGTAGACGCGGCGCGGAATGCGGATAGCCTTGCCGGCGTTGCTAATGGGGGACGGGCACCTGGTGCCGGTCCCCTTTCTCGCATCGGAGCGGCATGGAATCCCTTCGCGAACTTTATCGCATCGGCGCGGGCCCCAGCGCCAGCCACACCATGGGGCCGAAGCGCGCAGCCGAGCTGTTTCTGGAGCGGCATCCCGACGCCGCGGCTTGGCGCGTCACGCTGTTCGCCAGCCTGGCTGCCACCGGCAAGGGCCACCTTACCGACGTGGCGATGCAGCAGGTGTTCGGCAACCGCGCATTCACCATCGATTGGAAGCCGCGCGAGCGCATGCCGCTGCACCCCAACGGTATGCACTGGGAAGCACTGAACGAAACCGGCGAGCGCGTTGCCGAGTGGCGCGTCTACAGCATTGGCGGCGGCGCGCTGCAGGACGAAAACAGCGCGGACCCCAAGCACGTCTACCCGATCCGCAGCATGAAAGAGCTGCTGGCCTGGGCACGCGACCACAACGTGCCGCTGTGGAAGTACGCCGAGGAGTGCGAAGGCAAGGCGATCTGGGACTACTTGCGCGAGTGCTGGGTCGCGATGCAGGATGCCATTGAGCGCGGGCTGGAAACCTACGGCACCTTGCCCGGCTCGCTCAAGCTGCGGCGCAAGGCGCACCGCCACCTCCAGCAAGCCAAGGGGCGCCCGGGGCCGTTGCAGCGCACGGGATTGCTCACCGCGTACGCGCTTGCCGTCAGCGAAGAGAACGCCAGCGCGGGCACCGTGGTAACCGCGCCCACCTGCGGGGCGTGCGGCGTTGTGCCGGCTGTGCTGCGCTATCTGAAGGAAGTGTTGAACGTCGAGGAAAAGCACATCCTGCGCGCGATGGCGACCGCGGGCTTGGTCGGCAACCTGGTCAAGACCAACGCCAGCATCAGCGGCGCTGCGGTCGGTTGCCAGGGCGAAGTCGGCACAGCGTGCAGCATGGCGGCGGCCGCCGCCGCCCAGTTGATGGGCGGCGACAGCAAGCAGATCGAGTACGCCGCTGAGATGGGCATTGAGCACCACCTGGGGCTGACGTGCGATCCGGTTGCGGGGTTGGTGCAGATCCCGTGCATTGAGCGCAACGCGGTTGCGGCGATGCGCGCCGTCGATTGCGCCGACTACGCGCTGCTTTCGGACGGCGATCACGAGATCCCGTTCGACACGGTGGTGAAGACAATGAAGGCAACGGGCGAGGATCTGGCTGACCGCTACCGCGAAACCAGCGAGGGTGGGCTGGCCAAGCTTCACGTCCCGCCGGGCGTGGACCCGAAGGCGATCGAAGCCAACCACTGTGGGTAAGCTACTTCTTGCGGGAAGCTTTCTTCTTTGCCGCCGGTTTCCTGGCTGCGCCTGACTTTGTTGCCTTCTTCGCGCCGGGCAGCTTCTCTTTCTTTTCAAGCTCTTCGATGATCTTGCGCAGGCGCGCCTCTTCTTCCTCGCGGCGCGCGAGAATGCGCTCGATCGCCGCCAGCTTGTCGCCGGTGTCGCGCAAATCCTTTTCGACTTTGTTGTTGCGGCGGCGCAGCTTGGCGTACTTGTCGGCTAGCCCGACCTTCATGTCTTCCATCAATTTCTGTAAGCGCTGGTCGGAGCCCTCATCGCCACGCTCTGCCGCTTCCAGGTGCTCGGCCACTGCGGCGCGAAACTCATCCATCTCGCCTTTCCAGTAGCCTTCGGCTTCCTTGGCCTGGCGGCGCGCGCCTTCGACGTCGGCTTGCATGCGCTCGATCTGCGCGCGGCGCTGGCCAGCCAGTGCCTTGGCGCGCATCACGTCCTGCTTCGAAAGCTCGATGCCTTCAAGCTGCGAAGCCAGCTCGTTCTCACGCAATTCGCCGTCGGCAAGCTTGGCGCGCAGCTCTTCGATCTCGGTTTCTTTCTCGCCGGTGACGCGCTCCCACTTCTCGCGCTCGGTGGCCAACTGCGCCGACAGCGATTCCAGCGCAGCCGCGGGCGCGCTGCTGTCGACGGTCTGCCGCTCGCGTTGCAATGATTCTTCTAGAAGTTGAATGCGCCAGCTCTGCTCGTCGCGGATGCGGTGCTCTGATTCGAGCTTGGCGCGCGATTCCGCCAGTTGTTTTTCGGCTTCGTGGCGCCGCTCGTTGGCCTGCTCGATCTTCTCGCGCAGCGACAGCAGCTCGTTGCGCGCCTGCTCTGCCGCGGTTTCGGCGTTGGCCAGCGCCCCGCCAACGCGGGTCAACTCGGCGGCTGACTCGGTGTGCTTGCGTTCAAGTTCATCGACTTCGGTTTCGAGGGCGCGCAGGCGC
>CAZNBU010000029.1:5564-15714 GCA_964571035.1 uncultured Planctomycetaceae bacterium
CAGTTCTTTGCGCGAGGCGTCTAGCTGCCGTTGCAGCGCCTTGTTGTCGTCCTCACGATCGGCGAGCTTGCCCTTGATTGCCTCGAGCTCGTCCTTCACACCGCCCGATTGGGCAGCCCTTGCCTCGGCTTCTTCCGCGCGCTTGCGCAGGCCTTCGGCTTCTTCTTCCAGCTCGGCGGCGTGCTCGGCCGCTTCCTGCTCCGCGGCCTTGGCAGCCTTCAAGTCGTCGGCTGCCTTCTTGCGCTCCTCTTCGTCTACCTTGAGTTCCTGCTTCAGGTCGGCGATCTGGTTCTTGGCGACGTCCAGTTCCCGTTCGCGCGCCTCGATCTTGCGCTGCAACTCGTCGGTCTTGCCGACCTGCTTTTCGGACTGCTTGAGCTGCTCGCGCAGCTTCTTTGCCTCGGCTTCGGCGGCGTCGCGGCCGCTGCGCGCGGTTGCGATCTCGGCCTTGGCATCCTTGAGTGCCTCTTCCAGGCCCGCAACGCGCTTGGCGGTTTCGCCCTTTTCGGCGCCCTGCGACTTCTCCAACTCCGCGATGCGCGCGCGCAGCTTCTCGTTCTCGGCCTGCGCTTCCTTCAACTCGGCGGCGCGCTTTTCGCTTGCGGCCTTCTCGGCCTCCTGCGCCTTTTCCAGCTCGGCGAGGCGCACCTTGAGCTTCTCGTTTTCCTTCTTGGCCTCGTCGAGTTGCGGCGCGAGCTTGGCCACGTGTTCGTGGCGGCTTGTCAGCTTGTGCTCGGTGTTCTTAAGGTCCTTCCTGGTCTGCTCAAGCTCGGCGCGCAGCGCAGCCGCCTGGTCGCCGCCGCTTTCGCGCATGCGCTCAAGCTCGGCGCGGGCCGCGTCGCGCTCGGCGATCAGGCCCTTGTTCTCTTCTTCGATTACGTTCAGGGAGCGCTCGGCGACGTTGCGGTCCGACACCGCCTTGTCGCGCGCGGATTCAATCGTCTTTATTTCTTCGATTTTTTTTTTACGGAGGCTGTCTCGGCTTTCGCCTCCGCCACTTCGCCCTTGAGCTTCTCCTCAAGGTCGCGGCGCAGGTTCGTCTCGTTCGACAACTGCGCTGCCATGCGGCGCTTCTCTTCCAGCCATTTGCCCTCGGCTGCGCGCAGCGCTTCAAGCTCGGACTCGACGCCCTCGAACTTGCGCTTCAGTACGCCCAGTTCTTTGGCGGCGTTGCCGGATTTGGCGAGGTCCTGCTCAAGCTTCGCCAGCTCGCCGCGCACCTGCTCAAGCTCGGCTTCGACTTCTTTGGCCTTGGCCTGCGCGACCTTGGCGGCGGGGGGCAACTCGGCGCCGGATTGCAGCGCTTCAAGCTTCTGCTCGACGGTGCGGCGGTTGTTGGTTTCGTTGGAAAGCTGCGCAGCCATGCGGCGCTTTTCTTCAAGCCACGCGCCTTCCGCGGTGCGCAACTGCTCAAGCTCTGCTTCGACATTCTCCAGCTTGGAGCGCGAGGCTTGCGCCTCCTTCAACTGGCGCTTTACCTGGTCCAACTCAGCTTGCAGCGCTTCGGCGTTGACGCCGGCGGCGGCTTCCGCGCGCACGTCGTCAAGCTCGGTTTCCAGCGCCTGGATTCTTTCGTTGGCGGCTTGCAGCGCGCTTTCGGCATCGGCGCGTGCCGCGGATTCCTGGTTTACGCCCTCACTCGCCTGTGCTGAGGCGTTTTCAAGGTCCGCGATCTGTTGCTGCAAAGCCTCCACCTGCTGCTGCAAGTCGGCGACCATCGCGCCCTGCCCCGCGTCCTCCTGGGCGGCGGCTTGCAGGTCGCGCATCTGCTGCTCGAGCGCGCTGTACTGCTCGGTGGTGTCGTCGAGCTGGCGCTGCAGATCCATGTAGATGTCCACGGCGTCGGCGTTGCGCTGCTGCAACTCGCCGATCTGCGCCTCGTACTGCTGGACCACGTCGTCCACGCCCGCGTTGCCGCTTTGCGCCTGCTGCAGCATCTCGCGCGACTGCTGCCACGCGTCATAGACCTTCTTGTATTCGCCCTTGTATTGCTCGACCTTGTCCTGCGCCTGGCGAAGCTGCATCTCCATCTGGGTCTGCTGCATTACGAGGTCGTTGAACTCCTCGCGGTCGACCTCCATGCCCAGCTTGTCCGTAATGCCGGTGACAATATTCATGATCACCTGCGGTGTGATCACTTTCACGCGGCTTGGAAGCTGGTCGCGGTTGCGGACCTCCGCGCTGGCGCTGATGTCGGCCAAGGCGCGCCCGACGTCGTCTTCAGGGGGCGGGCTGGGTGGTTTTTTGGGCCCGGCGGACAGGCGAATGCTGCGGGTGGGTTCCTTGCGCGCCATCGAAGTCCCTTTGCGTATCCTGCGGAATGATAGCTAAAGAGTACGCCATGGCAGACCCGTCGTAAAGCTAATCGCGGTGGTAGTTTGCGGCCCAATGCGGCCCTGACTGTGACAACGGGACTGTCCCCTGCGCATCTGCAATGGGGACAGTCCCGATTTCGGCGGTTCAATCGTCAGCCGACTTCTTGGACGACGAGTTCTTCTTGCGGGACTTGTTGAACTTCTCGACTGCGTCCTTGAGCTCTTTGGGCGATTCGCCCTTGATCTCTTCGAACTTCACAAGGTCCGGCCCCTGGTCGTACTCGATGCAGCGGCTGCCCAGCAGGTGCAGCTTGGCGTCGCCGTCGCCGCCGGTCTTGATCAGCTCGTAGAAGGTCATGGTGTAGCGCTGCTCGTTTTCCTCAAACGGGTTGGCGACCTTGCGGGTGACGCAGACGAACCCGCCCTGGCGGTTGAACCCGAACCCCTCCACGGCGAACCCGTCGCTGCTGTCCACGCCGGCGGCCTGCACAGGCTCAGCGCGGTCCATGAAGGTGTTCCAGGCGTAGGTGCCGGCTGCCAGCAGTGCGGCTACGCAGAGTACTGCTTTCAAGACTTTGTCCATGTTCATTAGAATCTCCGATATGGGGCTAGGCCCCGATGCATGCATGTGGCGGGGGAAGCGCAGTCCTTACCGCGCAAAGCTTAGCGGTGCAGCTTTCGCAAGTCCGACGGCGCCGCGCCCTTCTGCGCGGTGAACCCGATCAGGTCAGCGCCCTTGTCCCATTCAACGCAGCGCGACCCGACCAGGCGCAGGGTGAAGTCGTTGTCGCCTTTGCGGTTGAGCTCGTAGAACGTCAGGTAGTGGCAGTCGACGTTGTAGAACTTGTCCTCCTCACGCAGGTTGAAGTTCCTGCCGTAGCTGGAGACCACAAGGTACTCCACATCGCCGATCTTCAGCGTGTGGGTAGCGACACCCTTGCGGTCCTGAAGCGCGGCGCCGGTGGCTTGCACGGGCGCAGCGCCTGCCGTGAACGAGTTCCAGGCATACGTGCCAGCCGCAAGCAACGCGGCAACGACCAGCGGCAGCCCAAGGGCTGCCAACAGCATGCGTTGAGACATCGATGTGCTCCGAAGGGGCAGACCGGGGAACAGCGGCTACGCGACCGCCGGTACAAGCCCCGCGGGGCTGTACAGCACCATGGAACCACGCCACAGGGGCGCGCCGCAACGCGGATCGGCGATACCTTCGCGGTTCGGGAAGGGTATGCGCGGTCTTTGCGGGCCCTACTGCCGGGCCTGGGATGTGGGCATGGACTGGAAGTCGTGGTACCCCGGGCGCGCTTCCGCGGGCACGAACTTGGTCGTGCGCTTGTGGAAGTGGAACGGGATGTCGCCGGTCGGTCCGTTGCGGTTCTTGGCGATGATCAGGTCCACGGCCGCCAGTTCCTCGGAGTTGATCGTGGCCATCGTCTCTTCGTCTTCTTTGCGGTAGATCAGGATGACCTGGTCCGCGTCCTGCTCGATACTGCCGGATTCACGCAGGTCGGAAAGCATCGGTTTCTTTTCGCGGCTGCTGCGCTGCTCCACACCGCGGTTGAGCTGCGCCGCCGTGATCACCGGCAGTTGCAGCTCGCGCGCCAGCGCCTTGAGGCCGCGGCTGATGTTGCCGATCTGCAGGTGGCGGTCGAGGCGGTCGTTGTCCTTCACGAGCTGCAGGTAGTCGACGAAGATGGCGTCGATGTCGTGCCGCTCTTTCATGCGCCGCGCCTTGGAGCGGATCTCGCTCAGGTTCAGCGTGAAGCTGTCATCCACGAACAGCGGCACCTGCGCCAGCTCGCCCATTGCTTCCTTGAGCTGCGCTTCTTCATCTTTGGTGTACGCAGCCAGCTTGACGCGCTTGAGGTCAACTTCGGCGCGCGAGCACAGCACGCGCTGCACCAGCTCGGTCGCTGTCATTTCGAGGCTGAACACCAGCACGCCGCCGCGCCCGTCTTCGCGCCGCTGCATGCGGTCCCAGGCGATGTTTTCAGCCAGGTTCAGCAGCAGGCTGGTCTTGCCCTGGCCGGGGCGCGCGCCGACGACAATCAGCTCGCCGGATTTCCACCCGGTAGTGTAGCTGTCCAGCACCGGGTAGCCCGACCCAAGGCCGGGCAGCAGCGACCCGTCGTGCGAGTTGCGCCACTCGCGCAGGTGCTGCTGCTGCTCCATCACCTGCTGGATGAGCTGCTGGATGCTGTGCGTCTCGCCGTGGTAGCGCTGTGCGGCGATCTCGAACACGTCCTGCTCAAGCTTTTCGATGACGTCCTTGGGCGTGCGGGTTTCGTCCAGCGCCATGGCGCGGATGTCGCCGGCGCGCAGCACAATCTCGCGCATCAAGGAGCGGTCGCGCACGATGGTCGCGTAGCGCTCCGCCCCGTAGGCGCTGGGGACGCGGTGGCTGATCTCCTGCAGGTAGTTGTGCAGGGCGTCGGCGCCGCCGCATTCGTCGAGCGTGCCGTTCTTGCGCACCTGCTCGCCGACGCTGACCCAGTCAATCTCGTGGCCTTCCGCGGAAAGCTGCTGCACCGCCTGGTAGATGTGCTGGTGCGCGGTGCGCCAGAAGGTCTCGGGGCGCTTGAGGATCAGTGTGATTTCCGGCAGGCACGCCGGATCAACAAAGATGGCGCCCAGCACTGCCTGCTCGGCTTCGATGCTGTGTGGAGGAATGAACCCGGTGTCTTTTTCAGCCATGGTGAACTGCTTGAACGAAGGACGCCGACCCGTAGATCAGCATAGTTGCGGGTGCGACACTGCTCCGCCGCCGGCGGTCCTTTCGTGCTTTCGTGCTTTGGTGGTTGCCCCGTCTTGCGTGGGAGAGTTGTAGCGCGGGTCTGCATGTGCGCGTGTGGTGTGGTCTCATTTTGGATTGGTGTCAGCATGTCCGGTGCCTTGAGGACAAATCCGTGGTTTCCTGCCATGAAAGCATGTGGTAACGTCATGAAAACCCGGCAGGAGCACCCATGCTGTCCGAGACCCTGGAGAAAGAACTCTCCGTCTACAGTATCGGCGAGAAAATCCGTGATCTGCGTGCCGCGCGCGGCATGAAGCTGGTCGAGCTGGGGCAGCATTCGGGCCTCTCAGCCGCGATGCTGAGCAAGATTGAGCGCGGGCGGCTGGTGCCAACGCTGCCGACGCTGATGCGGATCGCGCTGGTGTTCAGTGTGGGGTTGGACTACTTCTTTTCGGACGAGCGCCGCCGACACGCGTTTGCCATCGTGCGTAAAAAGGGCCGCATTCGCATGCCCGCACAGATGGCCAAGAACGTGGTGCCGTACATCTTTGAGTCGCTGGACTACCAGGCGCTTGAGCCGAAACTCAACGCCTATCTCGCGACGTTTCAACCGCTCGATCCGGGAAAAGTCCCGGAGCACACACACGACGGCGTGGAGTTCCTGTACATAGTCAGCGGCCGCATGGAGCTGACGTGGCACGGCGACAAGCACATCCTGGAAGCCGGCGACAGCGTCTACTTCGACGCGCGCGTCGAGCACGGGTACCGCAAGATCGGGCGCGAAGAGAGTGTCGGCGTGGTGGTGACGCGCCCCAATTGACGCGGCGCGGTGCTCATACAGAATCCTAACACGATCCTTGCGCGGCGATGACCTCGCCCCTCTATCGTTCTCGATTTCCGGCCGGGAGAGCCGATGGAAGCAGCGCTGTATCTGGTGTTCGGCATCGCCGGCGCCATCAACCTTGCCTGGGTCATCTTCTTCATCTGGAACCACCTGTACCTGCGCGCGCAGGACCGCGGGCTGAGCGAGCCTGAGCGCTGGCCCAGCGTGGACATCCTGATCCCCGCCCGCGATGAAGAGCGCAACATCACCCGCTGCGTTGAGACGCTGCTAAAGCAGGATTACCCCGGCGACTGGCACATCACTGTCTGCGACGACGAAAGCAGCGACCGCACACTGGAGATCATCCGCCAGTTCGAGCGCGACAACCCGGAGCGCTTCACGGCCGTAGAGGGCGGCGTCGACCCGCTGCCGCCGCGCTGGTGCGGCAAGTGCTGGGCGACCGCGCGCATCGGCGAGCGTGCCACGCGCGACTGGCTGCTGTTCTTTGACGCCGACACGTTCTTTGAGCCCAACATGCTGCGCGAAGTCATGCGCCGCGCGCTCAAGCCGGTGAAGGGCAAGCCGCTGGGCATGCTGGGCGGATGCCCGAGTGTCGAGCGCGTGACGGTGATCGAGAAAATTCTCGTCGCGATCATCCCGGTGATGTTCAACCTTGGGGTGATCCCGGTGTCGCTGCGCAACAAGTTCCTGCCCGCGATCCCCGGGTTCTTTCACCTGTGGCCGCGCGCGGCGTACGAAAAGACCGGCGGGTACCGCGCGGTGTGGGACAAGGTGCTCGACGACATGGAGATGGCGCGCGTGGTGCTCGACCACGGGTTTCAGATGAAGCTGATCGATCCCTCGCCGTGGATGGGTTTGCGCATGTACCGCTCCGCCTCTGAAGTTTGGTGGGGGCTGCACAAGAGCGTGGGGTACCTGATGTTCAAGAGCGTGCCGTTTGCGCTGTTCAGCGGGTTCGGCATTTTTCTGGCGGGCGCGATCCCGTGGGTCGCGCCCGTGGTGTGGGCGTGGCGCGGATGGGCGCCGGAGACATGGGTGGCGCTGGCGGCGATGGGTCTGACGATTGTCTTCCGGTTGCTGGACTGGGCGCGCAACGGTGGGCCGCTGTGGTCGATCCTGTTTCACCCGGTGCTGGCGACGTTCCTGGCGGGTGTGCTGGTGCATGCCACGTGGTGCCTTGCGACGGGCAAAGGGGTGGTGTGGAAGACCCGCCGCTATGACTATCGAGGTGCACCCGAGCCGCCGGACGATGCCCGGTCAGCACAGCCCAAGGCGGCGTTGGCGGCGGCGACCAACCAGGTGTGATTGTAGTGGCGTGGGACGTCGGCGAGCTCAGTCAACGCGCAATCCTGACCGCGCGTAGCATCGGCATCCCTGCCGATGTCGTAACGACGGGCTTCCAGCCCGTTGATCGTTCCAGCCGCCGGAGGAGGCGTCCGGCACTAGCCCGGCCCGCACCCGCAATGATTCATGCCGCCCACTTCGCGGGCTCCGCCGCGCAATGACCAGGAGTCCCGGTTCTGACGAGCCGGGCTAATCCAGAACGCGCCCTCCGGGCGCTCAACTCGCATCGTGAGGGTTGCCAATCCGCGAACGAACTGTTTCACCAAGCCGAGTCCGCTGTCGTAGGCCAGCAGATCTCGTCATAGACTAACACTCCACCTGAATGGGAGACGCAGATCATGATGAATGCGCGGCACCTGCCTTTGCTGGTATTGATCGTGATGGGTGGCGCCCTCGCAGCGCAGCCCCGGTTTCAGGACCAGGCGGAGCACCAGTTTTATCTCGGCGACACGTTTCACGTTGCGGAGCAGTACCACTGGCTTGAGGTTGCATCCAATGAGGATGTTGAATGCCTGCCCAAGGGTACCCGCGCCGTAAGGATCACGGGGTACGTCGACTACGAGGGATGGAAACTACTCGCCGCCGTCGAAGGGCTGGAAGCTCTCGACTTGTATCGGGCCGATGAGGGCATGCAAACGATGCCCTTGAATGCCCTCCCGTCGCTTCGGGTGCTGTTCACAAGCTTCGACGATGAAACAGCCAAGTCCGTAGGAGCCCTCCAGAATCTCGAAGTGCTTATGAGTCAGTGGTCGAATTGCCTGGTAAGCGACGAGGCTTTTTTGGAGCTCGGGAAGCTTCAGAAGCTGCACACACTCGCACTAGGCGGCAACTTCGCGGTGGACGAGCGGAGGCTCAGCACTCCGAAGGTCGGTGTTATTGCGTCGCTGAACAAGCTGCGGCGGCTCGATCTCAGCTACAACTTCTTCGAGGAGGGAGCGGTCGTCGAGTTGAAACGGCTTCAGCAACTGGAAGAACTGGTCCTCTACTCCGCACATAAACTGGAGCACCTGGGTGATGCTGTTGCCGGAATGACGCGGCTGAGATGGCTTGCGCTCGGGCTTGCAAAGCGCGAGGCGCAGGTTGTCTCCGAAGTGCTCAAGTCCGCAAAGTCGCTTGAGCGGCTGGACCTCGTAGGGAGCACGGGCGACTACGAGGGCGTAGAGAGCATGGTCCCGGTGTCACTCCCCACCGGGCTAAAGCAACTCCACTTGTGGCGGCCGAGGCTGGCGGTCGCTGATTGGAAGCGAGTTGTGGAGCGGACATCCCTTGAACAGCTGACGCTGTATGCCGTTCACGAAGAGGGCGGGCCTGATGAATTCCCTTTCTCTTCGATCTCGGCACTGACCAACCTGAAATACTTGGCTACATCGTCAATCCGTACGACACCCAAGCTGTGCAGGGCTCTCGCCAATCTTCCGAAGCTGGAGACCTTGTACGTGGATGGCTATTCACTCACTGTCGAATCGCTGAATGCGTTGTGCGCGTCCAAGACTCTCCGCTCTGTCGCGGTCAACCGCGAACATGCTGTTGATGAAGCATGGACGATTGCCGCGTTTTCGCGCTTGCCCGCACTTGAGTCCTTGACCGTTTGGAGCGCAGGCCTAGCCGCCGAGGGCATCACCGCATTCGCCGGGCACAAGCTACTTCGCGAGCTCGTCCTCACCGGCGTTCCGGAATTGCTTGACGAGGAGATTGAAGTGCTTGGCAAGCTGCCCGCACTCCGGCGCGCGTGCATCGCCTTCAGCGACAAGATTGGACCTGAGGATACCGAAGCGACGGTTGCTGCACTCATCGCCAATCCCCAACTGAGCGACCTGCGCCTCGCGGGGCTGCCCCTTAATCAGCCTTGCGTTGAGACCTTGGGGAAAGGGCAAAGGCTCAGGCATCTGTACGCAGAACTGGACGGATCCAAAGGGGCCTTCAACGCCCTTGCGATGGCCGCAGGGTTGGAGCGCGTGAAGGTCGTTGCGGTCGGGGGCAACATCGACTCTGAAGGTTTTGCTTCGGTCAGCAATCTGACCAAGCTGACGGAGTTCCAACTGGTCGGAGTCCGGGAAGACGCCAAGCTGAGCTTGCGCAAAGCCTGGAAGGGCAATCCCCACACGCTCAAGTTCCTCGACGAGCCGGAGGAACCTTGGCTGGAAGGAAACTAGGCGATCCGATTGCAGACAATGTAGTCCCGCCCCACTACAACTCGCCTTACCGGTACCCGGTCACGTCCGCCGGCTTGCCTGGTTCCTGCACTTCTACGAGATAGCGCCAGGCGTCGGGTTGGGATCCGTCTTTGTCTTTGAATCCGTACACCTTGGCTAGCTGGCCGCTGGATAGCGACTGGCCGTTCCAGCGGGCTACCTGCGGGTCGACTGCCAGCGCCGCTACCGCGCGGCCTACGTACGTTGGCGATTCCGAGATCGCGAAGTGCGGCTGCTTCTTCGTTGCTTCCATCCAGTTCTCTTCGGTCACACCGTAGACTTCCAGCATGTGCTCCGAGCGCAGCCACCCGGGCGTCAGCGCGACGGCTGTGCACCGGTGCGGCTTCAGCTCGTGCGCGAGCGCGAACGCCGTACGCAGGTTGGCGGATTTGGCGAGGTCGTAGAAGAAAGAGACGCGATAGCGCGTGTCGTTGTACTCGGCCGTGCCGTCGGTGACTTCGACGACCAGGCCGCCTGGGCGCCTGATCATCAACGGCAGCGCAAAGTGGCTGGTGATCGCGTGGGTGATGATCCTGTTCACCTACTTTGTCGTAAACCTCTGGATCACCGGGTTGCACAGCTACGCGGGCGTCTAGCGCGGGGCGACCGGGGTGAAAAGCAGATGAGCCTCGACGAATACTTCGCGGCCAACCGCGCGAACTGGGACGACCGCGTGCCCATCCACGTTGCCTCACGGAGCTACGACCTCGAGGGGTTCCTCGCG
>CAZNBU010000030.1:0-15711 GCA_964571035.1 uncultured Planctomycetaceae bacterium
GCGACTCGCGCTGGAGGGCGTGTGGAGCTGGCGGTGTGCTGACCCGTATCGAAGCAACTGCAGCTTGCGATCCGGTGTTCGGGCTGAAGAACGCCGTCGAGCAGGCGCAGACGCTGGTTCTGCAACACGAGGCCATCACGTTGTCGCAGCAGGATTTCGCTGCCTTGCTGGGGGCGTTGGGCACGCCCGCTCAGCCGGTGCCGGCCTTGCAGCGGGCGTTTGCTCGGCATGTCGTCCAGGTGCGCTGGGTGACGTTCCTCATGCGCGCGCTGGATCTTGCCACGCGCGCACTTCGCCCAAGGATTCTGACCTTCTGACATGCTTCCATCCCTCCTCGCCAAGGACATCCAGACCGGCCTCAAACAGTTCCTCGTCGCCGCCTTCGAGCCTGCCGACCCCTTCATGCATGGCCTGATGAGCCGCTTCGTCGAGGATGAAGCCGCCTGGCTCAAGGGGCCTTACGTCCAGGTGGGGCTGCCCTTTGTGCCGGGCGCTGCCGGGCGGGACTTCTTTGCGGGCTTCCAGACCGAATTTCCCGCGTTCAGCCACCAGGAGCAAGCCTGGCAGCGCCTCTCCAGCCAGCACGCGGCGGCCCACACCCTGGTGGCGACCGGCACGGGCAGCGGCAAGACCGAGTGCTTTTTGTACCCGGTGCTGGACCACTGCGCCCGCGCGCGGCAGGCCGGCGAGGGCGGCATCAAGGCTCTGGTCATCTACCCGATGAATGCGCTGGCCACCGACCAGGCGCGGCGTATCGCGGAACTGGTGGCGAGCGTGCCGGCGTTCGCAGGGCTACGCGTCGGTCTCTATGTGGGCGGCAATACCAGCAACAGCGGCGAGGGCATGGTGATGACGCCGCACGCGGTCATCACCGACCGGGCCACGCTGCGCAAGCACCCGCCCGACATCTTGCTGACCAACTACAAGATGCTCGACTACCTGATGCTGCGGCCGATGGACCGCGAGCTGTGGGCGTCGAACACGCCGACCACGCTGCGCTATGTGGTAGTCGATGAGTTGCACACCTTCGACGGCGCCCAGGGCACGGACTTGGCCCTGTTGCTTCGCCGGCTGCGGGCGCGCCTGAAGATCGACCCCAAGCACCTGATTTGTGCTGGCACCTCGGCAACGCTGGGTGGCGGCTCGGACACCGCGCCGCTGCGCGAATACGCGCGGCAGGTGTTCGGCGTGCCCTTCGAGCCCGACTCGGTGGTGGTGGAGAACCGCCAGTCGGTGGGGGTGTTTCTGGAAGACGCGATGGTGGACTTCATGTTCAGCTTCCATCGCGAATGGGCCGATGCGCTGGAGCCCGCGCGCTACCGGTCGCCGGAGGCGGCGGTGGCCGCGTGGTTTGGCCTCTTCTTCCCGGACGAGCCACCGCCGGCGGACGTGAGCGACCCTGCGTGGCGCAAGGCGCTTGGGGCGTTGCTCAAGCGCCACCAGCTGTTCGTGAACCTGCTCAAGCTCCTCAAGGGCGGGGTGGCGAGCTACGACATGCTGACCGAAGCTTTCGCCCGCAACATGCCCAACGCCAGCAAGGGCGAGATCCGGCAGGTGCTCGACGCGCTGCTGGTGCTGATGGCCTGGGCCTTGCGAGAGGGCAATCAGCCGCTGGTGACGCTGCGCGTGCAGATGTGGGTACGGGAGCTGCGCCGCATGGTCGGCAAGCTCGCGGCCGATCCGGAAGAGGTCAAGCTGCGTAGTGAGCGGGATCTGCCGGGCGAACGCGATGGGGTGTATCTGCCCATGGTGCAGTGCCGGCAGTGCCGCACCACCGGATGGATTTCGCGTCTGGTGCAGGGCAGCAGCAAGCTGTCGACGAACCTCGAGGAAATCTACAACACCTGGTTCTCGCGACGCCCGGAGGCGACGCGCTTCTACGCGGCGCGCAGCATTGGCCGTCCCCTGGCCGAGGGCATCGAGGAGCAGGTGTGCGTGAGCTGCGGCAATGTGCAGCAGGGCAAGGAGGCGTGTCTCGCCTGCGGACATCAGACCCTGACGCCGATTTACCGGGTAACGGCCCAGCAGACCCGAGTGGTGGGGCAGGCGCAATACACCCATCACGACCAGACCTGCCCCGCCTGCGGCGAACGCGGCGAGCTTCAGCTCCTCGGTGCGCGTAACGCGACGCTGGGCTCGCAGGTGGTGGAGAACAGTTGGGCCAGCCCCTTCAATGACGACAAGAAGCTGATTGCCTTCTCGGATTCGGTGCAGGACGCGGCGCACCGCGCGGGCTTCTTCGGCGCCCGAACCTACATGAACAACGTGCGCACCGCTTGGGCGCATGTGATGGATGAGGTGGGACTCAAGGCGATGCCCTGGTCGGCCTTCATCGAGCGGGCACATGCCCAGTTCAATGCGCCGGGCTCGGTCTTGCACATGGAGCCGGCGCGGCTGGTGTCGGAGTTCCTCGGCCCGAACATGGCCTGGCAGCACGACTGGTCGGTCGAGCTGCTGCAGAAGAACCACCTGCCGGCCGACAGTCGCTTGCCGGCCAAGGTGAAGAAGCGCCTGGTGTGGCAGCTTTTCAGCGACCTGACCTACCTGAGCCAACGCGGACGGACCCTCGAGCGGATCGGCAAGGCGGTGCTGGCGGTGCCTTGGGCGAGACTCGAACCCCTGGCCGAGCGGTTGCAGGAAGTGTTCCGCGAGCAGTACGGCGCGCAAGGCATCGAGCAGGCCACCATTGCCCAGTGGCTGTGGGGGATGCTCACCCGCATGCGTCAGCGCGGCGGTGTGCTGGACCCGGAGCTGAGCGTGTATGCGGCCGACGGCAACGTGTTTGCCCTGACCACGACGGCGGGGCGACGGGAGTGGCTGCCAGGGATGGGCGCGAACACGCCGCGGCCCATCTTCGTGACGCTCGGCAAGCATGGCGATTTCGACAAGCTCGTCGGCTCCGGGCGGCAGACCTGGTACGAGCGCTGGGCGAGCGTGGTGCTCGGGCCGCAGATGCTGCTGGCCAAGGGCATGGCGGCTGACCTCTACGATGAGGCCATCCGCCTGCTGGTGGTCGAGCGCGTGCTCATCAAGTCCAGCCACCACCTGGGCGACACCTTGGCCCTGAACCCGGACGCGCTGACGCTCTTCGGTGAGGTGGCCTTCGTCGCGACCGAAGGAAACAAGCGTCGCCTGGCGGTGCCGCGCGAGGATGCCGAGCACTTGGTCGGCATGGCCTGCCTGGATGCCCTCGATGCACGCTACGAGGCGCTGATTCCGGATGCAGCGGATTGGTGGGCGCAACGCTTTAGCCACGGTGACTTGCGGCGGGTGATCCCGGCCGAGCACACCGGGTTGCTGGAGCGCTCGGAACGAGAGGCGCTCGAGAACCGCTTCAAGGACAAGCAGCCGCGCCCCTGGTACGAAAACCTGCTCTCGGCCACGCCGACGCTGGAAATGGGCGTGGACATCGGCAGCCTTTCGTCGGTGTTGCTGTGCTCTGTGCCGCCGAACCAGGCGAGCTTTCTGCAGCGGGTGGGCCGGGCGGGGCGTCGCGACGGCAACGCGATGACCACCACGCTGGCCGATGGCAACAGCCCGCACGACCTCTACTTCTTTGCCGAGACCGAGGAGATGATCGCCGGCGAAGTGTCGCCGCCGGGCGTCTTCCTGCAAGCCGCCGAGGTGCTGCGCCGGCAGTTGTTCGCCTACTGCATGGACGACTGGGTGGCGGGTCTGGGTAGCCAGAACGCCTTGCCGGACAAGACCTCGCAGGCGCTGGACGTGATGGAGGCGAGCAAGCTCGACCGCTTCCCCTACCTGTTCATCGACCATGTGCTGGCCCACGAGGAGCGACTCTTTAACGGCTTCATGCAGTTGCTCGACGGCGATGTGGATGAAGTGGTGCGGGCGCGGCTGCTGGATTTCATGCAGGGCCAGGGCGAGACGGATGGCTTGCGCAGCCGCTTGATGAAGGCGTTGACCGAGCTGCAGGAGGAACGGCGCAGCTACAAGAAGCGCAAGGACGAGCTCGACAAGGCGGTCAAGCAGCTCAAGCAGAAGCCACAGGACGAGGCGACCAAGGCGGAAATCGACGAGCTGCTGCGAGAGCGCGACAAGTTCCTCGAGCTCATCAAGGAAATCAACGCGCGCGACCTGCTCGGTACGCTGACCGACTACGGGCTGATTCCGAACTACGCTTTCCCGGAAGCCGGGGTGCAGCTGAAGTCCGTGCTGTGGCGCCGCCGTGGTGTCGACGAGCCTGGCCAGGGCAGTTACGTCACGCTCAATACGCTGAAGTACGAGCGCCCGGCGCAGTCGGCGCTGTCCGAGTTCGCCCCGGAAAACCGCTTCTACGCGAACCAGCGGCGTGTGGAAGTCGACCAGATCAACATGAACCTCGCCAAGACCGAGGACTGGCGTTTCTGCCCGAGCTGCCAACACATGCAGAACCTGAGTGTGGAGCCGGACATTCATCCGGTGTGCCCGAGCTGCGGCGAGGCGATGTGGGGCGACGCGGCGCAGCGCCGCACGCTGCTGCGATTCCGCCAGGCGATTGCCAACAGCAACGACTCGGAAGTGCGCATCGACGACAGCGCCGAGGACCGCGAACCGAAGTATTACGTGCGCCAGTTGATGGCGGATTTCCTGCCCGGCAGCATACGTGAGGCCTGGCAGATTTCCTCCGACGCCTTGCCATTCGGTTTCGAGTTCATCTCGCGGGTGACCTTCCGCGATGTGAACTTCGGTGAGCTCGCCAAGCCGGGCGAGGCCTTCAAGGTGGCCGACAAGGAGGCGTCGCGGCCAGGATTCCGACTGTGCCGGCACTGCGGCAAGGTGCAGAAGCCACCGAGACGAAACGGAGAGACGGCCGAGCAGACGCACAGCTTCGATTGCCCGAAGCAGGGCAGCAATGACCCGGCCAACCTGCTGGAGTGCCTGTACCTCTATCGCGAGTTCGAATCCGAGGCGCTGCGCATCCTCGTGCCCTACACCAAGAACGGTGTCGATGAGCGCGTCGTGCAGTCCTTCATGGCGGCGCTGCAACTTGGGCTGAAGCGTCGCTTCGGCGGCAAGGTCGACCATCTGCGCATGGTGCAGCAGGATGTGCCGGGCAAGAACGGCGGGCCGCGGAAGTACTACGTGATGCTGTACGACTCGGTGCCGGGCGGCACGGGCTACCTGCACCAGTTGTTGGCCCACGATGCGGGGACGCTCGCGGACGTGCTGCGGATGGCACTCGATGCGGTGACGAACTGCGCCTGCAACGCCGACCCGGAAAAGGACGGCTGCTACCGCTGCCTGTACCAGTACCGGTTGGGCCGCAGCATGGAGCAGGTGTCGCGCGATAACGCCAAGGCGGTGCTGTCCGACCTCGTCGGCGCGCTCGGGCAGTTGCAGCGGGTCGATACGATTTCGGACATCTTCATCAATCCGAACTTCGACTCGGTGCTGGAAGCGCGCTTCATCGAGAGCCTGAAGCGGCTGGGCGGCGTCGGTGGCCTGCCGATGGTCAAGCTCGTGCAGGACGTGGTCAACGGCAAAGCGGGCTGGGTGCTGGAGGTGGGCAGCCAGCGCTATCGCATCGAGCCCCAGTGCAAGTTGGGGCCGATGCTGAACCTGAGCACGTGGAGCCAGCCGGACTTCGTCATCTGGCCGTGGTCAGCAACCTCAAAGCGCAAACCGATAGCGGTGTTCTGCGACGGCTGGACCGACCATCAGCACAGCATGCGCGAGGATGCCCAGAAGCGCAGCGCCATCGTGGCCAGCGGGCAGTGCTGGGTGTGGTCGGTCACGCATCAGGATGTGAATGCAGCCCTGGGGGGCAGCCTCGACCACGACCTGGAGTCGCCGCTGGTGGCGCTCTCGCGTCACGATGGCAGCAAGGCGCCGCCGCATATCCCGCGTGCCCAGGAAAAGGCCTTCACCCAGCATGCAGTGGCGCGCCTGCTCGCGTGGCTGGCGACGCCGGGCGACGGGGGCACGGATGCCAGTGCAGTGGCGCAACTGCAGCGTAATGCGCTTTGGCTGGGCTTTCTGATGATTCCTTCGACCCAGGCCGACAAGGCTGCTTGCGATGGCCAGCTCGCGCAGTGGTTGCCGCGCTTGCCCGAGGCTGTGAAGACGCCCGGCAGTGGCTATGCACCCAGTGTCGGGCTGAACAAGGGGCCGAGCACGTTTGTGGGCTGGTGGCCCTTGGCGTGGGGGAGTCCGAAACCGCCAGCATCCGATTGGCGTGCGCCCGGTGTCGTGGTGCTGGATGAAGCGGCAGCGGAGAGCGCCGAGCAGCTCCACAACGCCTGGCGCCGCTGGCTGCAGCTCTTCAATGCGATGCAGTTCCTTCCCGGCACGCTGATGGTCACCGGAAGCGGACTCGATGGCCATGACTACGAGGTACTGCAGAGCAGCGGGGATGCGGTGGAGGCGCCGTCTGCCGGTGCGTCGGGGCAAGCGGCCTTGCTCGCGGTGTGGGAGACAACCCTCGAGCAAACTCTGGATGTTCTGCGTCCGGGCCTGCGCCGCCTTGCAGAGGCGGGTGCAGCGGTGCCTGAGGTGGGGCTGGAGCTGGCCGATGAGAAGGGCAGAGTGCTCGCCGACGCCGAGCTTGCGTGGCCGACTGAAAAACTGGTTGTGCTGCGTGACGACCAAGCCGACCTGAGCGAGGCCTGGGCGGCAGCGCAGTGGAAAGTGGTGGAACTGGACGAGGGCCTGGTCACTTCGGGTGGCGCCCCCTGGCAGGGCGTGGTGGCGACCGCGCTGGGCCTGACTCTGGATAACGAGGAACAACAATGAGCTTCAAGCCGAAGGTCGCACTCGCGCAGGATTTTTTGCTGCAACTGGCTCGGTTGCCGGTGTCAGTGCACTCCAAAGTAATGAAATGGGCCATCCAGTTCCAGGCGGACCCGACGAGCTCCGGCATCAACTACGAGAACATCAATGGTGCCAAGGACCCGAACCTGAAGTCGGTCCGGCTCGACAAGGATTGGCGCGGCATCGTATTCAAGCCCTCGAAGGGCGATGTCTATGTGTTGCTCTATGTGGACCACCACGACGATGCCTACCGCTGGGCGGAGAACCGCAAGCTGACCATCAACCCGGTGACCGGCGCGATGCAGATGGTGACGCTGGAGCACGTGGTCGAGCAGGAGGCCGAGGCGGCAGCGCCGGAGCAGCCCGTCCCCGATCACGCCGCCCCGCCGCAGTCTGTGGAGCCGGTTGCGGCGCCGCTCTATGGCGAGCTCTCGGACACCGAGCTGATGAGTCTCGGGGTGCCGGAAGAGCTGCTTTCGGCCGTACGCAAGATCGGTTCTGAGGAGGCGCTGGACGCCTTGCAGTCACGCCTGCCAGCCGAGGCCTACGAGGGCCTTTTCCTGGTGGCGGCGGGTGACAGCGTGAACCAGGTGTTGCAGGCGCGCGAGACCCGAGTGGACCAGGCCATCGACACCAGCGACTTTGCCGCGGCGTTGGCGACGGCCGAGTCTCAGTCGCGCTTCGTGGTGGTCGATGACGACGAGGCCATGCTGGCCATCATGAACGCGCCGCTCGCCCAATGGCGCGTCTTCCTGCACCCGACGCAGAACAAGCTCGCGCGGGGTGACCGCAGTGGTCCGGTGCGGGTGCTGGGCGGTGCCGGCACGGGCAAGACGGTGCTCGCGATGCACCGCGCGAAATGGCTGGCGGAGAACCGCGCTCTGGGCGGCAAGAAGGTGCTCTTCACCACCTTCACACGCAACCTCGCGCTCGACATCGAAGAGAATCTGAAGACGCTGTGCAGTGCCGACGCGATGTCCAGGATCGAGGTGAAGAACCTCGACGCATGGGTGGGTGGCTTCATGCGTGCCCGCAAGCTGGAGCACCGCATCGTCTATGACCGCAAGCAGGATGGGGCGCTGCAGGCCTGGCAGTCAGCCCTGGCCACCAAGGACGCCACGCTCGACGTTCCCGACAGCTTCTACTCGGATGAGCTCGAGCAAGTCGTGCTCGCGCAGGGCCTGACCACGCTTGACCAGTACCGCACCGCCCGCCGGATTGGACGCGGCGTGATTCTGAGCCGCGCCAAGCGTGACGCGGTGTGGCCCGTGTTCGAGGAGTACCGGGGACAACTCGCATCGCGCAAGCTGAAAGAGGTCGATGACGCCTATCGGGAAATCGCCGAGATGATCGCCACCGAACAGGGCTCGGAGCTCGGGTATGCGGCCATCGTCATCGACGAGACCCAGGACTTCGGGCCGCAGGCCTTGAAGCTGTTGCGGGCGATGATTGCGCACGGACCAAACGACCTCTTCTTCGTCGGCGACGGACACCAGCGCATCTACAGCCGCAACCGTGCGGCCATGAGCCGCTGTGGCATCGACATCCGTGGTCGCTCGCGCAAGCTCTACCTGAACTACCGCACTACGGACGAAATCCGCCGCCAGGCGGTGGCACTGCTCGAAGCTTGCGAAATCGACGACCTCGATGACGGCCACGACGAGAGCAAGCGCTACAAGTCGCTATCGCATGGGCCGGCGCCGGAGGTGAGGAAGACCTCCGGTCTGGAAGAGGCCTCACAAGCCGCCATCGGCTTCATCCAGCAGTGGCGCGGTGCGCAGGCCGAGAACGAGAGCCTGTCCTTCTGCGTGGTGAGCTACAGCGAGAAGAGCCGTGACGCGCTGGGGCAGCAACTCCAGGCCGCCGGTATCGCGTCTGTCCCCATCACGGCGCAGAGCAACCACGCCGATGCGCGCAACGTCGTTCACCTGGCCACGATGCACCGGGCCAAGGGTCTGGAGTTCGACTGCGTCATCGTCGTGGCGCCGGAGAGCTACCTGGGGCCGGCAGAGGAGACGGCAGGCCAGCGCCGGTTGCTGTATGTGGCGCTGACGCGGGCAAAGCGCGGGGCGCTGCTGCTGCAGGTTTGAGAAAACGTGCAGGGGGGCATTTTCATGACGGACTGCCGGTGCCGCTGGCATCGTCATTCCAATGAGACCTCGGCGAGAGCCCGGCGGGCGCCCTCTGCGCTGGTTGCGTTACTGGAAGCGACGTTCTTCGGGTATCCGTCCGGTCCGAGTTGGTGGGGATCCACCACCTGCCACCCCCAGCAATTCGTCTCTTCCTCCCAGTAGGAGAAAACAAGACTGCCCCAGGTGCAGGTTGTGGCGTCTTCGTTCTCAGGATCCTCGTGCCAGAGGTGATCCCATTCCCGAACACGACATGACACCATGTCCGAAGCGATGGTGAACTCGTGATTCCGGAAAGAGGCCACTCCTGCCCCTTTCAACGAAAGTTCGCACGTCGTGACTTTCAGATCGGCAGGCGCCATTGCCCTTATGGCGCCGAGTGTGCGCGCACGATGGTCCAGGCGATACCCGCGCTCGTCGACGATGTCTTTTACATAGCCGACGAGCACTTTGTTTGCCTTGATTCCGGACAGCGTTGGCGCCTTCCCGGTTGCAACTCTCGTCATGTAGTGCGCCATTTCCCTCATCGGGCGGCCCGACTTTCTTGCTGATTCGATCTCGATCCAGAAAATATCTTTCCCGTCGGGCGAGATCGCCAGCCCATCCGGGATCTTGGCTGATCTGTTCTCGCGTCGGAGCTTGCGTTCTGGGATCACATGATGGCCGCTGGCTGCCAGAATCGAAAGCAAACTGTTTGCGATCAGGTCGTGCCGCCACCAGCGCGGCGCCATCCATGCGCCATTTCGTGTCTCGCCCCAATCCTTCCCCGACTGCACTGCCACACCAATGCTCTCGCGCAACAATCGTGCACCGCTTTCACTCAATACCATTGCTGTTCCGTTGTGTGCAGGCAACTTTCGGCTAAGGACCAGGCCTTTTTCGCTCCATCTCCGCGCGATTCTTTCGGCGTATTTGACCTGGTGGGTGGCCTCTGGCCACAGGAGGCGGCCCAACTCTTGGGGACGAAGCCAACCAAAATCCCAAAGGGCTGTCAGCCCCTGGATATCAATAACTGCGCTGCGCTGTAGCCCTTGATGCTTCATTTCCGTGCTCCAAAGTCCGCTTGTGCGGTGTTCCGTGACCTGTTCCAAACAGAGTACGGATTGGAACCCGCAAAAATAAACGAGCTTCTGGGCACGGCTGACATTCCGGCAGCGGTGCGGCGACGATTCTCAGGACAGGTATGGCGGGCAGGGTTAGCCCCAGGACAGGGGGCGCACTGTCGCTCCTCTACGGTGCGAGGAGGAGGCTCTCGAACGTGGTTGTGGAGGCTGAAACGAGGAGCATTTCACGACATCCGCCTATGACGATCCATCTGGCGATGTATCGCAAGTTACTATACAAACCTCCCGTCCCAGCATTCGGAGAGCCGTCTTGGCTTATGAAAAAACGGTATCAGTCAGTTTCCGCGTCTCGCCGCAGTTCAAGGAGCTCCTTGTTGCTGCGGCCGCGCAGGAGAAGCGCAGCTTGACGAACATGCTCGAGGTGCTCCTCGAGCGGCACTGTCAGAAGGTTGGTATCTCCGTTGCGCCCGCAGCATCAAACAATCAGAAGAATGGGTAGTAGCAATGCTTAAGGAATTTCTTGCCTCACTTCACCCCAGCTTGGCCGTCCTCGACGGCGTGCCGATGTGGGTGTTCGCCATCGTGGTGGTCCTCACCGCTGTTGTCCTCTTGGGTTACTTGCTGAAAGGTGGGCAGGTCGGGTGGCAGCTCTGGATGTCCGTTCGTCGTATCCGGGCCCTGACGAAGAAGGGTAGCGGGCCGGTCAAGCCTGAGGACGTCGCCAAAGTCTTACGGTGGAAGCCTGCGAGCCATTTGTGGGATGAGTACTCGGACACGCTGCACGAATTGAAGAGGGCGTCGAACGGTGAGCTTTCGGTCACCGAAATACGTGCGACGGTTCCGGCCGAGACCTACTTCACCCGAGATGTTCTGGTCGACAGCCGACTACTCGATGATTTTTCACGCCATGTTCCGGGCGTTCTCACGGGCTTGGGCATCATCGGCACGTTTGCCGGACTTCTGGACGGTCTAAGTGTTTTTAAGGACAAGCTAGGCGGCAATGACCCTGCCAAGGCGGTCGAAGGGTTGGCGCCTCTGATGAGTGGTGTCGAACATGCCTTCATTGCGTCAGCGACCGCAATCGGCTGCGCGATGTTGGTCCTGTTCGCTGGGCGGTTGTTGTTGGCTTGGCTGTATCGGCTCGTTGAGAAGCTGGTTCACGGCATTGATGCCCTTTACGCCACCGGGGCGGGGGAGGAGTACCTGTCGCGCCTGGTCCATGCGTCGGAGAAGAGCGAGGCTCACGCAGCCCAGCTTAAGGAGGCGTTGGTCGAGGACCTCTCGAAGCTGATGACGAATCTGACGGAACGCCAGATCCAGGCCCAGTCCTCTGCAAGCCAGCTCTTGGGCGAGCACATCGGCAACACCATCTCCAACTCCTTGGCCGAACCGCTGCAGAAGATGACGGAGTCCATGACCGTCACGAGCCGCGGGAACAGCGAAGCCGTGTCGGGCATGCTTGAGACCATGTTGGCTGGATTCATGGCAAAGCTCGAGGACACCTTCGGTGGGCAGATGCGCGGCATCAATGAGCAGATGAGTCAGTCCATGGCTGCCATGGCCAGCGTTCAAGCTTCACTCAAGGAACTGGTGGAAGACATCGGCCGGACGAACAAGACAGCGTCCGAAGAGATGAGCAACAAGCTCGCGGACGCAATGAAGGACGCGACTGCAAATCAGAATCTGCTGACCGAGCAGATGCGCCAGTTCGTTACGGAGTTCCGTGGGCTGGTGAACGATGAGCAGGAGAAGGCCCGCGCCGCGATGGATGCTTCGGTCCAAGAGGTCCTGAGCAAAGTGGCCAGTGCTGTCGAACACCTGGAGGCCGTGCGTACTGCCGCGGCTGCTGATGAGCAGCGCAGGGGAGAGCGTCTGGTCCAGGAGTCGACGTCCCTGATCGAAGGACTCTCAGGGAACGTCGACAACCTGCTGCAAACCGTATCCGAGCAGGTGCTGCAAACCCAACGCAACATCGATGAGCTCGCCAAGGTCTCGATGACGGCCATCTCGGGGATGAATCAGGGCGCCTCGCAGATGGAAACGGCTGCTGAACGCTTCAAGCAAGCAGGTAGCGCCGTAACGGGTGTCCTCGAACATTCCGCTCAAGTGTCGCAGCAAATGTCGTCCACTGCGTCAACGCTCCAGTCGGCCGCCGCGGTCGCCAAGCAGGGCTTGGACCAGTACGAGCAGACCAGAAGGGCTGTCGATGGCTATGTGGCGACACTGGCGGGGCTCCTTGAGAACGCAAAGCAGGAGGCCGGGCTTACCAAGGAGATGCTCCGCGACTTGGAGCGCATCGTTCAGGAGCTGCGCAAGGCTGAGGAGCAGAGCAAGGAATATTTCCAGCACTTGAATGGAGCGCTAGAAGGCGCGTTCCGAACCTTTGGCAGCGAGCTGACGACCCAGGTGAAGGACACCATTGCGACCACGGATCGCCACTTGTCGAACGGCGTCGGCCAGCTGACTGGCGTTGTTCAAGCCTTGCAGATGGCGCTTGCCCGCTTGAAGAAGGCGTAAGTCATGTTCGCCAGAATTGTCTTCAAGAAGAACGGCAAGCAGGACGGAGAGAGCCCGTTCTGGATTTCGTTCTCGGACCTGATGACGGCGCTGATGACGCTGTTTCTGGTGGTCATGGCTGTGACGCTGGTTTCTGTCACGCAGGGCATTTCCGCAGAGTTGAAGCGGAAGGTTCAGCGTGAAAACGACATCCGTAGCGTGATGGCGATGATCCGTGAGGAGTCCAAAGCGTTCCCTGCCGTGAAGTTTGACGACTCCACCTACCGCATCGACATCGGCGAGGTGGTCCGCTTCGAGAGTGGCCGCTTCGACATCAAACCCGAGGCTGCGGCATTCATCCGCCGGTACATTCCAGTCGTATTGAATGCTCAGTCGTCGGACCTCGGTCGCCGCTGGATTCGCCGGATTGTGGTCGAAGGCTTCACCGACCAGGACGGCACTTACCTCTATAACCTCGGATTGAGCTTGAACCGGAGCCGCTCGGTCGTTTGTGCCCTGTTTGCGCCGCCCGGGCAGAGCGAGCCTCCCCTCACGGACATCCAGAAGCGGCAGATTCGGGACCTCTTCCTGGTAGGGGGATACTCGTTCAACTCCATTCGGGCGAACAAGGAAGAGAGCCGTCGAGTTGAGCTGAAGCTCGAGTTTTGGGCGCTCGATGAAGAGCCGGTCGAGAACAAGGGGCTCGATGAGAAGGAGTTCGGCCAATGTTGATGGGGCCCGTTGAGGACTTGAAGCGCAAGCTGTCCCTCGCCATCGAGTCTTCAGGGGTGAGGGATGGCGCGTTCGGTCAGCCTCAACTGGTCGAAGCCGCCAGCCAAGAGGCCGAACGCGTGTTCCAGGGCATCGCGAAGAGCCGGCCGTCAAAAGAGGATGCTTACGCGGCCGCGCTGGCTTTCATGCGTGGCCATCGGATTGAGGAGTGGCAGTTCGACCTGCTTGCCAGTGCGGTGTGCACGCCAATCCGGGAACAACGTGGTGCCACATTGCTTGGGCATGAGCGGTTCGCCGAACTGCTGGCGTGGTACGAGCGCGAATGTGCCGCTGGCGAGTTGTGGTGGCTCACGTGGTATGGCTTGCTTGGGTCGTACTTCGAGTTCCGCATGGAGTCCGCGACTGAAGCCGAGCGGACTGGCTGGAAGACCCTGCGCGCGCTGCTACAGAAGACGTGGCCCGAAATAGACCGCCAGTTCGCGCAGGGGCCCGTTCCCGACTGGGCGAAAGCGCTGCGTGGAGAGCCTCAGCTACTCACCGAGAAGGCCGCCGACAACTACGGCTTTGCCTACCTTGAAGGGGATCAGGACGGGCTTGAGCATCTCAAGCGTGACTTGGGAATTCCCGCGCATAGTTGGTTCTATCACCTGCTCATCCTTGCGGCCGTTCGGGCGGCAACGACTTGTCCTGACGGAACCTTCAAGAAGCATCTGCCACGGCTGATGTCTTTGATTGACGGGCAACCGGCTTTTCGAGACGAGGCTATCGAGCTCATCCTGAGTCGGTACTTCAAGTGCTCAGACCGGTCCGTGCATCCGCAGCTTCGCGACTATGTCGTGCGTAAGGATGTCTGGCGCAACCCGAAACTCAAGAGCGTCGGGCTGGCGACGGCATGGAACAGGGTCCCCGATGCCGTCTGGAAGATGGTCCTTGGTTGGGTGAACGAGGGCAATCTACGTGACTTCTTCGACATCCTGGCGGCCAAGAACAAGGCCAATCAAGATCGACTCGCGTTCTGGTCTCAGTACCTCGAGCAGATTTCCTGGACTCGACTGGTCTTCGGAAACGCGACTCTACAGCTTGCTCAAAAGAATCCGTCTGTGCGGCAGTTGATTGCCCGCGAAGAGGGTGCCTATGCGTTGTTGACGGGCACCAAAGATGTAGATGCCTTCATGATGCAGATTGGCGACTTCATCGCCGTTGAGTTCACGAGGACGGGCCATGCTGCGTACGTCTATGCAGTCAACGCGCTCCCGTTTGACCAATTCTCGCGTGACTACACCGGTGGCACGGACGACCTTCGAGCCGGCTTCAAGAGCCTGCCCGCCGTGCGTATTACCCATCACGCCGGCTGGGAGGATTCGGCACGTTCTGATTTGGCAAGGCTTGGCATTCATCCGGACAAGAAGGGGGCCTCCACCTATGGGACGCGGTCCCATCAAGCCGAGACGGCGGCAGGCAGCAACCGTCCGGGTGCGCGTACTGAAAGAACGACTGCCACCGGGTCGCCGAGAGACCAGTTCTTGTCGGGCGGGGCACCGAGGCCGCCCTCTACGAAGCCAGTTGCCCGAGCTCCGCTTGGGGCAAAGTTCACGATGACGACCTTGCAAGAGTGCTTGTCGGGCTTTGACGGAGCTCGTATTGATGACAAGAGAGGCGTGAACGGCGGGCGGCTCTGGGTTGAAGACCCCAAACACCAATATGAGCTTTCAAAGAAGCTTGTCGGCTTCGGCTTCAAGTGGTCTGAGAAGCGCCAAGCCTGGTACCACCCGGAGGCGTAATGGGACTATTTGATTTTTTCAAGCGTGGCAAGGCCTCTGCTGCTCCCAGGCTGCTGCCAACCTGGCGCGAAGAAGGCGTCCTTTTTGCTTTCGCTGAACGTCCGGCGGAACTCGATGTGGAAGGGGTGCTGAATCATTTTGACGGCGCATCCGCCGAAGAGTCATTGCTGGGCGCCTACCTCTCGCAGTTGGTCATGGACGGGGATGCGACCCTTGGCGACGACGGACTCTTCATCAGTTGGGGAACGGTTTTTGAGCTCTTGAAGAGTTCAGAGCACAGTGGTGCAGTCGATTACCTGGGATTGCCTGCCGTTGGGTCGCTGAAGCCCATCCTGACCCACGACTCTTCTTTGTCTCACCCGGACTTTGAGGTTCGCATCGACGGCTGGGTCGATGCTCAGGGCACCGTTCGCGTCGACAGGCGGGTTGGGGCGGTTGCCCAACTAGATGGTCAAGAGGTTCTGCTTGGGGAGTACGCCTGGCGGCTAGCCGATGAGCTCTCGCGCTTCTCGGCCCGGTCGCGTGATTTCCGAACCCAGCACGAGAACGAGCTCGGTTGGGGGCGGTTGCGGGCACTGGCGAACGAAGCTGGGGCCTTCTACGCATCCCCCTATCTTGAAACGACCATTGTGCTTACACCGCAATCCCTTCGGCTGCCGCTTAGCAAGTTAGAAACGCAGTTTGGCCGTGTAGTGACCGTGGGGCCGACGTTCGAGGGGGCACCGGACGATTGGCTAAAGGCGTTCGACGGTTACCAGT
>CAZNBU010000031.1:0-15665 GCA_964571035.1 uncultured Planctomycetaceae bacterium
AAGACGTCATCCAGTTGCCCGACGGCGAGATCAAGATCGTCCGCACCGCCGACGGCAAGATCGTCATCGAGCGCAACGGCGAGCGCGTTGAAGCCGAAGGCCCGACAGACGAGCAGACGCGCAAGCGCATTGAGGATGCCCAAAAACGCATCAAGGAGCTGCGCGAGAAGTTCAAGCTCGACGACACCTTCAAGAGCATTGATGAGATGCTCAAGCGGCTGAAAGAAGCCGGCGATGATTCCGAACTACCGGGTGAACTGCCCGAAATGCCGGAGATGGACGAAGCCATGCGCAAGATGCGCGAGCGCATGGAGGAGTTCCGGAAGCAGCACGAGGAGACCTTCAAGAAGATGCGCGAGCGCTTCGAGCGCATGCGCAAGCAAGCCGAAGAAGGCACGCCCGGCGAATGGGAAAAGGCCAAGGACGATCCCAACACCGAGGTGATCGAGGAGGAGTACACGTCGCCGGATGGCAAGACCAAGATCAAGGTGAAGATCGTCCGCACCCGCTCTGAGCACAGCGAAAGAAGCGAGGAGAAGTCGGAGCAGAAGTCCGAAGAGCGGAAGGAGACACCGGCGCAACCGGGGTCAAAAGAGCCTCGCGAAGAAAAATTCTAGCACCACGCCCCACCCCACAGGGCAAGGAACCCGCGCAGGCTACCCCACGAGTCTGCGCGGGTTCGGTTTTTCTTTCCACCGCGCGCGGGCGACGCAAGCGTCGCCCCTACAAGGCCCGGCCTTTCCCGCTATATTCCCGCCTTCGCTTTGGCTTCTGGGGCTCTGCCCAGAATGCGAGGAGACTTCATGGGCGTTCCGTTTCTCGATCTGAAGGCGCAGTTCGCCACGATCCGCGACGACGTGCTGAAAGCCGTCACCAACGTGTTCGAAGACCAGGCATTCGTGCTTGGCAAGTACGTCGAAAACTTCGAAGCCGCGTGCGCCGAGTACCTGGGCGTCAAGCACGCCATCGGCGTCAGCAACGGCTCTGACGCGCTGTTGCTCGGGTTGATGGCGGCTGGCGTCGGCCCGGGCGACGAAGTCATCGTGCCGGCGTTCACGTTCTTCGCCACAGCCGGCGCAGTCGCGCGCCTCAACGCCGTGCCGGTCTTCTGCGACGTTGAACCCGACAGCTTCAACATCGACCTCAAGTCCGCCGCTTCCAAGGTCACGAAGAAGACCAAAGCGATCATTCCCGTCGACCTGTACGGCCAGTGCGCCGACATGGAAGGGGTGATGGAGCTCGCCAAGGCCCACGACCTCGCGGTCATCGAAGACGCGGCGCAGGCCTTCGGCGCCACGCGCAACGGCCGCAAAGGCGGCACGCTGGGCCACATCGGGTGCTTCAGCTTCTACCCCACCAAGAACCTCGGCGCCGCGGGCGACGCCGGCATGGTCACCAGCGATGATGACAAACTGGCTGACCGCCTGCGCCTGCTGCGCGTGCACGGCGAGCGCCCGCGCTACTACAATAAGGAAGTCGGCATCTGCGGGCGGCTTGACGCGTTGCAGGCGGTCGTGTTGCAGGTAAAGCTTGCGAAACTGGAAGAGTGGAACTCACAGCGCGCGCAAGTGGCGTCGGGTTACAACGCGCGCTTTCGCGAGAACGACAAGATCCTGACCCCCAAGGTCGTGCCCGCCAACAACCACATCTACCACCAGTACACGATCCGCCTCACGGAGCGCGACCGCGTGCAGAAAGCGCTTGGCGAGAAAGGAATCGGTTGCGGCGTGTACTATCCTGTACCGCTGCACCTGCAGGATTGCTTCAAGGGGCTGGGCGGGAAGCCGGGCGATCTGCCGGTCTCTGAGATGCTCTGCCAGGATTGCCTGAGCCTGCCGGTGTTCGACCAGATGACGGACGCGCAGGTGCAGGAAGTTGCGGACGCCGTCATCGCGGCGGTCGGATAACACGCTCGCCGGTCGGACTCGTTTGACCTCACCTATTACACGGTGTACGGTAATGGGTCCGACTCCGGGGGGATTTGTCGGCGCGCGCTGCTAGACTTGCGCGTCTCAGTGGGGACCACCGCGGGGCTTACGCATGAGCGACGAAACACCCAGACCCAAGAACAAGAAGGACCCCAGGGTCAAGGATCACACGCAAAAGCTTGAGAAGGCCATAGAGGAAATCTCGCAGGGCAAGAGCATCGACGGCACACTCGTCGAGATCGAAGCCCACACCGGCGAGCACCCGATGCCGCCCAAGAAGCAAGCTGAGCCGAGCGTTTCCGAATCCCTGAAGAAAGCCAAGCGCCGCCGCCCCGGCACACCGGACATTGAGCCGGCTGCGACGATGTACGAGCCAACGCGCCCCGGCCAGGTTTCCGCGGGCAGCAACATGGCGACGCAGCACGGCCCGACGGGCGCGGGCTCGCCATCACAGACCCCCAGCGCATCCGGCGGCCAGGGCCCCGTGGCGCCGTTCGGCGGCAAGATCATGGTCGGCACCCGCGTCGGCCAGATTGAGGTGACGGGCGTTTTGGGCAAAGGCGGCATGGGCGAAGTGTTCAAGGGATATCACCACGCGCTGGACATCAACGTCGCCGTTAAGGTTCTGCCCGACGAGCTTTCGCGCAACGAGCTGGTGCGCCAGCGCTTCCTGCGCGAGGCGCGGCTTTGCGTCAAGCTGGACCACGCGCACATCGTGCGTGTGTTCAACGTGGATGAATACGCCGGCAACCTGTTCCTCGTGATGGAGATGATCGAGGGGACGGACGCTGCCAACATGCTCAAGAACGGCGGGCGCTTTCGCTACAAGCGCGCGCTCGAAATCGGCGCCGCAAGCGCTGACGCGCTGGCCTACGCCCACACGCAGGGGCTGGTCCACCGCGACGTAAAGCCGCACAACATCCTGCTGGGCCGCGAAGACGGCAAGATCAAGCTTTCCGACTTCGGCCTTGCCCGCGCTGCAACCAGCAGCAGCCACCTGACGATGTCCGGCCAGATCATGGGTACGCCGCACTACATGAGCCCGGAGCAGGCTGAAGCAAAAGAAGTTACGGACAAGAGCGACGTCTATTCGCTGGGTGTGACGCTGTACCACATGCTGACCGGCGAAACGCCGTTCGTCGGCGACACCCCGATCAGCGTGGCGGTGCAGCACATCGCCAAGGAAATCCTGTTCCCTGAGGCGCGCTTCACGCCGTTCCCGAAGGAGCTGGTGGCGGTGCTCAAGCGCATGACCGCCAAGGACCAGGCCAAGCGCTGCAGCGCCAAGCAGGCGGCGGTGTGGCTGCGCAAGCTGGGCGACATGGCCAGCGAGGACATCCAGGCGCCACCCGAGCTTGGCAATTCGCTGGCGCCGGTAGTGCGCGAAAGCGCGGCGTTCGAAGCCGCGGCCAAAGAGCGCGAGGCGCACGACGAAAACGCGCGCGAAGCCGCACGCACCATGCTGGCGACCGTGCGCGAGCCCAAGGCGCCGACCGGCGAATACGCGGCGCAGCAGCAGCATCAGCCCGGCAGTTCGCAGTACGTGGTGGTGAACACGGGCGGCGGCGCGGCGAAGTGGGTGGCGCTGATTGTGCTGGCGCTGCTGATCGGCGGTGGCGCGGCGTGGTATTTCGCGCTGGGCGGCCAGGAATTTGTACGCAAGCAAGGCTGGATCGCAGGCGGCGGGCCGGGCAGCGACACGGGGGGAACCACAGGCGGCACAACGGGCAGCGGATCCACCGGCGGTGCATCCGGCGGGACCGGGGGCACCACGGGCGGAACCGGCGGGACAGTGAACAACGGCAACACCCCTCGCACCGACACCGGCGGCGACACCGGCGGGCCGCTCAACCCGCCCCCGGAAAAGGACGACCCGCAGATCGCGCAGCGCCTTGCGGACTTGAACATCGCGCTCGGCGGCGCCAGCACAGTGGCGGAGCTGGATGCGGCACGCACCAAACTGAACCAGATCAAGTTTGACCTGTCTTCAGCAAGCTCGAGCCAGCGGGAAGAGTTCAACCGGCAGGAGGCCCGTTTCAAGCGCCAGTTCGCGCTGCTTGCGTCGAACGAACTGTTCAAGCGGATGGATGACGGCGTTTCAGGCTACGAATCAAAAAAGAAGTCGGATGTGGGCGCGGCAATTGAAAGCCTCAATCTTGCCATTGTCGCGCGCAACGAGTTCAAACGCGTTGAAGTTCCGCCAGAGGTTGAGTCGGAGATCAAAGATCGGCGCGACACCCGGCTGCGCCAGGTCGAAATGGCCACGCAGGAAATCGAAAGCCAGTTGCGCTCGGACATCAAAGAGTTGCTCGAGCGCGAAAACCCGGACTACTCCGAGGCGGAAAAGAAACTGGAGTTGCTCGAACTCCTTCGGCTGCCGGCGGACGTCAGCGGCGCGATCCGCGACCAGAAAGCAGAAGTCCGCACATTGAACCTGCTGCGCCAGGCGCGCAACGAGATTCGCACCGGCACGCTCAAGAAGGCCAAGACGACGCTGGAAGACATTGTGCGCCGCGGACTGCCTAAGCCCCTCGAAGAAAGCTACCGCAAGGCCGAAGCGGAACTCACCAAGGCCATTGCGGACACGTTCGACGGGTTCCTCGGCGCAGCCCAGAAGGCCCTCACGGCAAACGACTACAGCACCGCAAGGGCCAGCCACGAGAAGGCGGAGTCCATGTCCAAGGACGGCCTGCTCGTAACGCGGCAGACCGAGCGGCTGGCGGAAGCCAAGCGCGCCTCGGACATTCGCGAGTGCCTGTTCAAGGGCGAGTCCGCGCTGGTTGCGATGAACTTCAACGAAGCGGTCAAACAACTCGATGAAGCCGACCGCCACATACGCGAAGCGGGCGTTGTCGCAATTGCCGACGAGCTCAAGACGCAGGTATCGTCGCTGCGCACACGGTACGACCAGGAGCTGGAGCAGCACTTCGCCGCGCTGCTGGCCGACGCGAAGGCAAAGCTTGACGACAAGAAGTTCCCCGAGGCCAGCAAGGTGCTCGTGCAGGCCGACGACCTGCCGTTGACCGACGAGCAGGAGAACCGCCTGACAACGTTCAAGCAACAAAGTCAGGCCGCGCTGGGCGACTACGTGCGGCAGCTGGTCGCGGATATCAAGGACGCGCTGGACAAGGGTGACTTTGAGCGCGCGCTTGGCCTTCTCAAGGAATCCGACGCGCTCTCGCCGCCCGACGACATGGTGGAAGAGTTGAAGAGCCTGCATGGGCGGTTCCAGGTGGAAGCTGAAAAGCGCATGAAGCTCTTGCTCGCAACCATCCAGACCGCGATCAAGAGCAAGCGCTACAGCGACGCCCAGGACCAGCTCAAGGATGCCGCGCGCATCCCGATTACGGATGAGCAACTGGTCGCCGAGCGCACGAAGCTGGACAAGCTGTGGCTCGAAACGCTGACCGCCGACGTTGACGACCGGCTTGAGAAGGTTGACGAAATGCTCGACCGGGACGACTTCAGGCAGGCAAAGACCGCCTTGCGGTCTGCGACCCCGCTGGCAACGCTCGACGCTGACCTGCGGATCAAGCTTGCCAACCGCAACGAAGAGCTTGCCCGGCGCATCGAAGCCGTGTTCGCCGACCTGCTGGCGCGCGCGGCCGACGCCATGAAACCGGGCACAGACAACTTCAAGCTTGCTGACGAGTTGCTGGCGCAGGCCGGCGCGATGGGCGAAGGCGAAGAGAAGCTGCTCGACCAGGCCCAGACCGTGCGCTGGTCTGAAGCAGGCGATGCGCGGCAGAAGGCATTCGACGACTACATGGTGCGGCTGTTCAAGCAACTCGAAGATCTTGCCCGCCAGGGCAAAGAAGCAGAGGGCAACAAGGTTGTCGCCAAGATCGAGGAGTGGACCTCTACTTTGGGCCCGGGCCGGCAGTCCAAACTGAACCAGCTCAAGGCGGAGCTTACCGGCGAGCGCGCTGACGTGCGCCGCGACCGGCTGGCTTCAAAGTACCCGAGGCTGGTGAAGTACTTCGACGCGCGGATCATCAAGCTTGAGCAGGTGATGCACGTGGACGAAGAAATCGCGTCGACCTACGTGACGCACGACGGCAAGTTCGCTGCCATCGGCACCGCCGGCGGCAAGGTCTACTTCTACAACCTCAAGCGCGGCACATCGATGGGTAGCACACAGGGCGGCAGCCGGCGCATCACAGCCGTCGCGTTCAGCCCTGACGGCAACGGCGCGATCTCGGGCAACGATGACGGGCAGCTCGTGCTGTATTCGTTCGGCAGCGGCACGCCGCAGCCCAAGGCGCTCGGCACGATTTCGGATGACGTCTCGGCGATCACCTACTCGCCCGACGGTCTGCGCGTCTTCGCGCTGGCTTACGACGGCAACGTCTACCAGTACAACCCGGTGACGGGTGCGTCGGCTGGCGGCGCTTCGCGCACCGGCATCTCGCGCGCAATGGCGATGGCACTGTCGCCTGACGGCAAGCTGCTGGCGGTCGGTGGCCGCGATGCGCAGGTTGCGGTGTTCGACATTCCGGCCATGACGCTCAAGAAGACGCTGCAGGGCCCGGGCGACGACCTGGTGCACCGTGTTGGGTTCGACGAGAACAGCAAGTACCTGATCGCCGGCTCCAACGGCGACGGCGTCGGCATGTGGGAAACGGCTCGCCTCGGCGAAAAGTACACCCAGCAGTACAAGGGCATGGGCGAGTGGGCGCGCGGCACCGGGTTCACACCGGACGGGCGCTGCGCCGCCGTGTTCGACAGTGAAATCGGTATCTCGTTGTGGGATCGCGAAACCGGCATCCGCAAGCACGAGCTCAAGTTCTCGCAATTGCGCGGCGACGGTGACGAGATTCTGGTGACGGCTGGTTGCATCGCACCGGATGGCACGGCGCTGGTCGCCACGAAGGCCGGTCGCCTATTTCACTTCACGCTCACATCGAACTGATGCGGGCTACTCGTCGTCCGTCGAAACCCGGCGCAGGCGGCAGTTCGTCACGCCCACCGGCTCCTGGTCGCCGGGCACGTCCGCTTTCCAGTGCGCGGTGAGCAGCAAATCCTTGCCGTCCTGCAGGAACGACACCACCACGTGCTCGCCCACGACGTTGCGCCCGGCAAATGCAACCGCGCCCGGGTCTTCGGGCGTGGTGTCCAGAATCATCGCGCCGTGAATCGTTGAGCTTGCCGCCATGCGCATGCGCCCGTCCGGCCGCGCGTTGACCAGCGCGACCACCCCGTGCACCAGCTTGTTGTTGTTGGCGCTCAGCGATTCCACGGCAATCTCGACTGTTTCGCCAGCCATGCGCGGATTGATGGCGACACGAATGTTCACCGGCACGCTCTTCTTCGTCGTGCCTCTTCCGGCCCAGTCGCCGGCCCAGCGGTCAAACGGTTGCAGCGCCTTGCGCAAGTGCCACCTCGTCTGAGGTACATATATCGACCCAATGCTTTCTAACCAAACGGTCTGCGCAACTTTTGCGGAACTTGCACACCGCAAGCGCCGTCCTATGCCCGGAACAGAAGGAGTGCACGAATGCGATGGCACCTGATAGCCCTGATTCTGCTGGCTGCGCCGCTGGCCGCCCCGTTGGCCGCCAAAGAAGAGCTTGTGACTCTTCCCGCGCGCGACACCGTCCAGCTAACGATCTACAACTCGGTTGACCTGACGCTGGTGCGAGAAACGCGCGAGCTGACATTCAAGCAGGGCAACAACCGGTTGCAGTTTTCCTGGGCCAACACGCTGATCGACCCCACCAGTGTGGAGATCCAGGCCCTCACCAACGCCGACCAGCTTGAGGTGCTGGACACCAGCTACCCAGCCGAATCGCACGAAATGCTCATCTGGACCATCAGCGCCGAGAAAGCTCTCAGCGCACGCGTCGAGATCAGCTACTTCACCAGCGGCATTAGCTGGAGCGCCGAGTACCACGGCATCCTAACCACCGACGAAACGCAGATGACGCTCACCGCGTTCGTCAGCGTCAGCAACCACTCCGGTGAAGAGTACGAAAACGCTTCGGTGCGGCTGGTCGTCGGCAGCATCAACCTGGTGGAATCGATCGTCGGGTTGGCCGGCGGTGCGCGCAAGGAAAAGCTGCCCAACGCCTACCGCGAAATGCGCCGCGCCGATGCCGCCAAGTCTTCGGCTGACAAGAAGGACATCGTCAAGGAAGGACTCAGCGAGTACTACATCTACACCGTCGAAGGGCAGGAGACGATTCCCAACGGATGGGCCAAGCGCCTCGAAAGCTTCGCGCAGCCGCAGGTGCCGATCCGCACTGTCTACACCTACGACCCCAACAAGTACGGCGCCGAGTTGACGCGCCTGCTGACCTTCAAGAACAACGAAGAACACAAGCTGGGCAAAGAGCCGCTGCCCGCGGGCGTTGTGCGCCTCTACAAGTCGCACGGTGACAACCGCCTTGGGTACGTGGGCGTGGTGGCGACCGACTACATCGCCAAAAACGACGAGATCAAGGTCAACACCGGGCCGGACCAGGAGGTCACGATGAAGCTCAAGCGCATGAGCTTCAAGAAGGACAACCTCGTGTTCCAGTGGAGCAACAACCGGCAGTACATCGCGGGTTGGGACACGGTCGAGGAGTTCACGCTTGAACTGGCGAACTTCCGCGGCCGCGCCTTCGACTTCGAGATCAACCTGGCGTTCAGCGGCGACTTCGACTTCAGCAGCGAGACCGCAAACACCAAGGTCGACTTCCGCACGCAGCGCTTCACGTTGACGCTGCAAGCGGGCGGCAAGAATGAGGTCAAGTACACCGTCCGCACCCGCTACGGAACCAACATTCGAAACAAGTAACCCACGGGCCCGCGGCCCCAAGGAGCATCGCCATGATCAAACGCATTGCCCTCACGCTGATCGGAACCATGTCCATCGCCGGCGTTGTCGGCGTCACCACCGAGCAACCCGCGCAGGCCCGCATCAAGCTCGCTACGCTGCCTGACAAGGAAGCGGTCGTCGTGCGCTTCGACCACCCGCACGCGGTGCTGGTCGAGGAAGAACGCACGCTCACCTTGCAGAAGGGGTTGAACAACGTCGACTTCTCGTGGGCTGGCACGTCGATCGACAAGGGCAGCATTGTCTTTCGCGCCGTCAATGACGCCAGCAATGTCGTCGTGCTCAGCACCAGCTACCCGCCCGGCGAAGCCGCGCTGACCTGGCAGATCAACAGCCCCGAAGCCAGAAGCGAAAAGTTCCGCCTCAGCTACCTGATGGCCAACATCCAGCGCGAGACCGACTACCGCGCCATCGTCAGCAGCGACGAGCAGACCTGCACCTTCCGCCACTACTTCAAGATCCGCAACTGGTCCGGCGGCCACTTCGAGCAAGCCGACTTCATCACCCGCGACGGCAAGACCTTCGAAAAGGGTCTCGACCAGGGCGAAGCCAAGCGCGTGTTGGTCAACAAATGGGACGAGGTGAAGGTGATCAAGGAGTACGTCTACGACACCAACCGGCAGTCCGAGGGCAAGGTGCTCACCGACTACGTGCTCAAGAACATCAAGGACAACGGTCTCGGCGCCATCCCGCTTGAGTACGGCAAGGTGCGCATCTACCAGCAGGACAGCGCCGGCACCACCGCGTTCACCGGCGAAGACTGGGGGCAGTTCACACCCATCGGCGACGACATGCGCCTGAACATCGGCATCGCGCAGGACATCAAGATCGAGTTTAAGAAAATGCAGAACAACGTGGTGAACCGCCGCGGCAACGTCTACGACACAGACGAGATCGACGAGTACGAGATCAAGAACTTCAAGGATTCCGAAGCCGAGGTGATCCTCGTGCTGCGCGTCGCCGCCGAATGGCAGATGCAGGCCGACAGCAGCGGGTTCACCAGCTATGAGCGCGTCGACAACGAGACCATCAGGTTCAAGGTGAAGGCCCCAGCCAAAGGCGAGCCGGTCAAGCTCAAGTTCCACTACAAGCGGCTGAACAACTGGTAGGCAAGCGGGCAGCCAACTGTGCGCCACAATCACCGAGGAACGACTATGAACCGCAATGACCAATATCCAATAACCAACAACCAATGGGATCGCCGTGCATTGGTTATTGGATATTGGTTATTGGTCATTTGCTGTTCGATGTTGTTCGCCGGGTCGCTCTCTGCCAAGGAAGAGCTGGTCACTCTTCCCACCCGCGACTCAGTACAGCTCACGATCTACAACAGCGAAGACCTGACGCTGGTCCGCGAGCGCCGCACACTCAGCTTCAAGCAGGGGAACAACCGGCTGCAATTCTCGTGGGCCAACACGCTGATCGACCCCACCAGCGTCGAGTTCATGCCGGTCGGCGAAAAGGCGCTGGGCGAGCTGGAGGTGCTCGACACCAGCTACCCCGCCGAATCGCGCGAGATGCTGATCTGGACCGTCGCCTGCACCGCGCCCGCTGCTTACACCGTCGAGATCAGCTACTTCACCAGCGGCATCAGCTGGGCCGCCGAGTACGTCGGAGTCGTCACGCCGGATGAGCGCGCCATGGACCTGACGGCCTACGTCACCGTCGCCAACCACTCCGGCGAAGAGTACGAGAACGCAAAGGTGCGGCTTGTTGTCGGCACGATCAACCTGGTCGAGCGGATTGTCGACCTGGCGCAAGGCGGCCCGCGCCCACCAGCCATGCCGATGCCCAAGGACGAATTGCGCGACATGGAACGCATGGCACGCGAAGGCGCGGGTGCAGAAGACGACGGCATGAACCGGCCCAAGGAAATCCAGAAAGAGGGCCTGAGCGAGTACTACATCTACTCGGTCGAAGGCACTGAGACGATCCCGAACGGTTGGAGCAAGCGGCTTCGCAGCTTCGAAGCCAAGGGCATCCCACTCGAAACCGTCTACAGGCTGGAGCCCGCCAAGTTCGGGCCGTACTTCACGAAGGTGCTGGAGTTCAAGAACGATGAGGAGCACAAGCTGGGCAAAGAGCCGCTGCCCGACGGCATGATTCGCCTTTACCGCAACGCGGGCGCGGGGCGGCTCGCGTGGATGGGCGAGCTGGTCAGCAAGTACGTGCCGAAGAAAGAAGAAGTGAAGATCAACGTCGGCCCGGATGCCGAGTGCACGCTGAAGGCGCAGCGGGTGTCGCACAAGAAGATCGACCTGTCGTTCCGCGACGGTTGGATCGCCGGGTGGACCACAGTCGAGCAGTTCACGCTGGACGTGCGCAACTTCCGCGGACGCGAAGTGCAGGTAGAGATCCACCAGAGTTTTGGCGGCGACTTCGACTTCGCCAGCGAAGACAAGTTCGAGAAGCACGACGCCAACACCCACAAGATCAGGTTCACGCTAGGCGCCGGGGAGACACGCAAACTCGCGTACGCAGTAACCACCCGCCACGGCACCAACTCCCGCCGATGAACTGCCTGACGCGAAGGAGCGAAGGACTGCCGGAGGACGCGAAGAAAAGCAGCCTCGCGCAGAGAACGCAAAGCGCGCAGAGCACTGCCAGGAAATCAACCACGGGTGAACACCGGTAAACACGGCCAAACAGCAAAGGCTGTACAGCAGTTGTGTTCACCCGTGTTTACCCGTGGTTTGAAAAGCTTTTCTCTGCGCGCTCTGCGATCTCTGCGCGAGGCAGCAGTTGCAGGTCTTCGCGTTTCGCCTTCGCGTCAAGCAGTTCCGTAGGCACGTGAGACGAGCGCATTCGCAGTTCCGGCTGCATCAGCGTCGCCGGCGGCAGCTGCGCGGGAGGCGTTGGCGATCTGGTCGTACAGCGGGCCGATGTCGCGGCTTGGCACCGGCAGCGCCCGCAGGTGCCCCACCTTTACCTGCGGAAAGCTGCGTTGCCGCGCGTCGCGGAACATGGCGCGGTGCAGGCGCGCAGCCACATCACTGTTGAACACCCCCACCAGAAAATCCGGGTCGTGCCCCGGCGCCCCGAAACACGCCAGCACCGAATTGCGAAACAGCGCAGCCGGCTCATGCCGCGCCGCCACCGGGCGCGAAGCGGTCTGCCGCAGCACGATCACGGCCTCTTGAAAGCGCGACTCGGGAGCAATGCGCGCGTAGTTGCCCGCGGGCAGGTCCACGTCGCGCAGCCACCGCGATGGCGCAGCCAGCACATACGGGCTGATGTCGCGCCCGACGCGGATCGGCATGGCGTCGTCCTCCGGCGCGGTTGCGATCAGCAGCTCGCCCGAGTTGCCGGTATGCACTCCGATATCGCCGAATGACTCGGCGGGCAGCGGCCAGAATCGACCGGCGAGGCGCGACAGCAGGTCGTCCGCGACTACCGACCACGGCCCCGGGTCGCCGCGGCTTGGGCCGAGCACGTACATGCCGCACGGTTCCGTTACGGCTTCGAACGCGGCTTCGCCCAGATCGGTGACGGCTTCAATGCTGTGGCGGCGGGTCATGGCGCGGCGCGCGGATTCGTACCCGCCCAGGTCTGCGATCTGCATCGGCAGCAGCAGGCCGCAGCGGCCGTCGGGCGAGGTCAACTGCGCGCAGCGTTCGGCAAACGCGGCGTGCAGCGCGGGCCAACCGCGGAAGGATTCAAAACGCGCGTACAGGTCGCGGCGCCGCGCTTCGTCCAGAGCGTTCGCCTGCCGGCCGGAAAAGCTGATCCAAGGCGGGTTCGCCAGCACGGCGTCGTACTCGCCTTCGGGTCGGCCGTCCAAGGCGTCATGCACCGTGGCGAGGGCGTGGCCTTTGGGCTTCAGCACGCGGGTCAGCACGTTGTTACACGCTTGGACCGCCTCGGCCGAACCGTCCCACCCAACCATGCGACCAGCCAACCACGGGTCGACCCAATGCGGCCGCTCGCGCGACGCCCATTCGATTGCACCCAACAGCAGCGCGCCCGCGCCGCAGGCGGGGTCGAGAAGTGTCGGGGCCGGGTCATCCGGAAGCGGCGCCAGTGTGGCGGCTGCCAGGTTCAAAGCCAGGGCGCGAGGCGTGTAGACACAACCGGGCCCACCGCACAGTTCGCGGGCGGCTGTGGCGTGTTGCGACCAGGCTTGTTCCAGGTTCACCGGGTGCGCCCATCGAGAGCTTCAGGGCGCGGTGAGGGTCTCGAACCGCGCCTAGTCGGAAACGTCGGGTACAGCGCCTCTTTGTGCGTCGGTTGCCCGCCGCTTGCCGTGCCGCGGCCCGTCTGCGTCGTGGGCAGCGGCGGCGGCGCGTGCTCCGCCAGCGCGTCTTCCTCGGTCCCTTTCAGGACGCGCGCGTTGCCGCCTTCTTCATGCCAGTTGGCTTGGCGCATGGGGCCTCACGGGTGATCGGGTTGCACGCGGTCGATCGGGCAGCAACCTTTGGCCGGCTGATAGCGCCACTTGGGCTCGCGCCCGTGACCCAGCGCGTCCAGCACCGGGCGTACGTACTGCACTTCTACGCGAGTCGGGTTGCGGGCGTCGTCGATTCCGCCACGGTACTCAAGCTCGCCGGCGCGGTTGAAGATGTAGGTCTCGGTGGTGACGCTCACACCAAAGCGGTCGGCGATCACGTTGCCGTCGTCTTTCAGCACGGTAAGCCGAAGCCGGTCAGGGTCGCCGTCGCGGTAGTGCTTGCGTAGCTTGTCCACGCTTTCCATCGCGCTGCTGTTGATCGCGTACCACTGCACGCCCGGGTAGTCGGCGGCAAGCTGGTTGATGCGCGCTTCGTAAATCATGCTGGTCGGGCAGTAGCACGAAACCCAGACAATCGCCGTCAGGTCGGCTTGGCTGCAATCGATGGTGACGGTCTTGCCGTCCAGGTCCGGCAGCGCGATCTCGCCCGCGGCGTCGCCCAGTTTCAGGCCGGGCAGGTCGGCTGGGATGCTGCCGTCCTCAACCGCATCGGGCAGGTCGGCGTGGGCCACGCCCGGCACCTCGGAAACCCCCTCCGGGGCCAGCAGGCCAAGGTACGTGCAGCACTCCTCAAACTCTTGGGGCAAAAAGAGATAAGTGCCATAGACGGTACCGGCGGCGAGTACGATCAGAATCAGCGGTATGAGGTACTTCATGGAACTTTTCCCGCTACGCCGGGGTCTGTGAGGTGTTTCGTTCCGCAGTGTAGCAATCCGACCAAACAGGCAAAGGAGCCTTACATGAAACGCTTGACGATGCTTGCCGCAATCCTCGCGCTCGCGGCAATGCCGCTGCTTGCCCAGGACGTACCCACCGATGAACCCGAACAGCCGCCCCCGCGCCGTGAACGCGGACGCGAAGGCCGCGGCCAGCGCATGACGCCCGAGCAGCGCGAGATGCGCACACTGCTGCGCGAGCACGACAAGAACCAGGACCAGGCCTTGGACAAGGACGAGCTTGGCGACGCCGAGCTGCTCAAGAAGCTCGATAAGGACGAGAACGGCTCGCTGAACATGGAAGAGCTGATGGCAGACCACAAGGCTGTCACCGCCGCCATTGCCAAGAAGGTCAAGGCGCAGTGGGAAGAGGAGTTCAAGATCCTCGACAAAGACGACAGCGGCAAACTCACCAAGGAAGAACTGGGCGAAACCCACGCCAAGCTGCTGGAAGGCGACAAGGACGACGACAAGGAACTGAACAAGGATGAGTTCATTGCTGCCCGCGAGAAGGCGGCTACGGAAGCCCGCAACCGCGGTTTCCAGCGCCCGTCGTGGGATGACGTGCTGAAGGAAAACGACAAGAACAAGGACGGCAAGCTGAGCAAGGAAGAAGCGCCCGAGATGATGCAGCGCTACTTCGACCGCGTGGACAGCGACAGCGATGGATTCCTGTCAAAAGAAGAGTACGAAGCCATCGGGCGTGGTCGCGGTGACCGCCGCCGTCGTGGCGGCGAAGGTCGCACCCCGGAAGGCGAAAAGCCGGCCGAGAAGCCCAGCGACAAGCCGGAAGAAAAGCCAGCCGACAAGCCGCAGGAAAAGAAAGAGCCCAAGGAAGAAGACTTCTAGAGCAATGCAGCAACGCAACGGGCCGGGGCAACCCGGCCCGTCTTCGTTGTCCGGGGACTGTCCCCGAAGTTGGGGACTGTCCCCGCATCTGGGTGGCAGGGCACAGATCGCGAACAGAAGTGTTAACATAGGCAGCCATGACCGAGGTCTTCGACCCAGCTTCCACGGTGCCCACAAAGTTCTGGCAGAAGCTGCCGGACGGGCGCGTGCAGTGCGACATCTGCCCGCGCGAGTGCAAGCTGCGCGACGGCCAGCGCGGGTTCTGCTTCGTGCGCGCGAACCAGGGCGACGAGATCGTGCTGACGACCTACGGCCGCTCCTCGGGCTTCTGCATCGACCCCGTCGAGAAAAAACCGCTCAACCACTTCCTGCCCGGCACGCCGATCCTCAGCTTCGGCACTGCCGGGTGCAACCTCGGGTGCCGCTTCTGCCAGAACTGGGACATCAGCAAATCGCGCGAGCTCGACACGCTCATGGACCAGGCTGACCCCGAGCGCGTAGCACGAGCAGCCGAAGAGCTGGGGTGCCGCAGCGTAGCGTTCACGTACAACGACCCGGTGATTTTCCACGAGTACGCGATCGACATCGCCAAGGCGTGCCACGAGCGCGGCATCAAGGCGGTCGCGGTAAGCGCCGGGTACCAGTGCGCCGAGCCGCGCCGCGAGTTTTACCGGCACATGGACGCCGCCAACATCGACCTCAAGGGGTTCACCGAAGAGTTCTACCAGCGCATCTGCATCGGCCGGCTTGACCCGGTGTTGGACACACTGCGCTACCTCAAGCACGAAACCGACGTGTGGTTCGAGATCACGACGCTGCTGATCCCCGGCAAAAACGACAGCGACGAAGAATTGAACCGGCTTGCCGAGTGGGTGGTGCGCGAGCTGGGCCCCGACGTGCCCCTA
>CAZNBU010000032.1:0-2478 GCA_964571035.1 uncultured Planctomycetaceae bacterium
CCCCACCGCCCTGGTGCTCGTCGCTTCGCGCTTCAAGCTGCTGGGCGAGCCCGCCCGCCTGACGCTCCTTAACGCGCTGATGGCCCACGAAATGAACGTCAACGAACTGGTCGAAACGACCGGCATGAGCCAGGCCAACGTCAGCAAGCATCTGGGCCAGCTGGCTGAAGCAGGCTACGTGCGTCGACGCAAGGACGGGCTGTTTACCGTCTACTCCATCGCAGATGACAGCGTGTTCCAGCTGTGTGACCTGATGTGTGGCTCCATCGCCCGCAAGCTCGGCAAGGACCTGAAGGCCATCGCCTAGACGACACCCATGAATAAGTCGCCGATCAACCGCCTGCTGCCGTTCACCGACTGGCTCTTCCGCTACAAGAGGAAGGACCTTGCGGGCGACCTGACAGCCGGCGGCATCGTGGCGGTCATGCTGATCCCCCAAAGTCTCGCCTATGCCATGCTGGCCGGCCTGCCCCCGCAGTACGGGCTATACGCGAGCATCCTTCCATTGTTCGTCTACGGGCTTCTCGGCAGCAGCCGGGTACTCAGTGTCGGCCCGGTAGCGGTGATCAGCTTGCTGACCGCTGCCGCGCTCGCCCCGCTGGCGGAGCCGTTCTCGGCTGAGTACGTAGGCCTGGCGCTGCTGCTTGCCCTGATGACGGGCGTAATTCAGTTGGTGCTGGGCGCGTTTCGCGCCGGGTTTATCGCCAACCTGCTTTCGCGCCCGGTCGTAGCGGGATTCATCACCGGCTCGAGCATTCTGATCATCCTCAGCCAGCTCAAGCACGTCTTCGGTGTCAGCGCTTCTTCGGGCCACCTTCCTTACGAGTCCGCACTCAACCTCGTGCTGGCATTGCCGGCGACAAACTGGACAACGTTGGCCCTCGGCGGCGGCGCGATCGCGCTGTTGATGCTGTCACGCGCGCCGTTGCGCAGGCTCTTGAAGAAGATGGGGGCCTCACACGCGATGTCGCTTCTGCTGTCTCGAATCGGCCCCGCGGTGCTCGTGCTTGGCGGCATCGGAGCAGTTGCGGCGCTCGGGCTGGACACGCGATTCGGCGTGGCGGTCGTCGGTGACTTCGCGACCGGATTGCCCGGGATCACACTGCCATCCCTCGATCTGCCCGTCATCGGCTCGCTGGCGCCGGCGGCGCTTCTGATTGTCCTGGCTGGATACGTCGAGAGCATCAGTGTCGGACGCTCACTCGGCGCGCGACGTCGCCAGACCATTGACTCGAACCAGGAGCTGGTTGCGCTCGGCGCTGCTAACGTGGCAAGCGGCCTGACGGGCGGGTTCCCCGTTACCGGCGGATTCTCGCGCTCTGTCGTCAATTTCGACGCCGGCGCCAACACCGGTCTCGCGAGCCTCGTCACCGCGCTGCTGATCTCGCTGATCGCGGTCTTCGCCGCGCCTGTGTTCGCGCAGCTTCCCCATGTGGTGCTTGCCGCGACGGTGATTGTCGCCGTTGCCGGTTTGATCGACCTGCGGGAGCTGGTCCGCCTGTGGCGATACAGCCGCTCGGATGGCGCGTTGATGGGCGTGACGATGCTCGGTGTGCTCGCGCTCGGCGTTGAGATTGGTATCGGCATCGGGGTCGGCGCATCACTTCTGGCCCACCTGGCGCGCGTATCTCGCCCGCATATGGCGGTCGTGGGGCGGGTGGGTAGCTCGGAGCACTTCCGAAACGTGAATCGCCACCCGGTGCGAACGTATCCCGGCCTGCTCGTGGTGCGGATTGATGAGAACCTCTTCTTCGCAAACATGCGCAACGTAGAGGATCAGCTTACGGAACTGCTTCACAGCGCGCAGGGCGTGCACGACGTTGTTCTGGTGTTAAGCGCCGTGAACTACATCGACGCCAGTGCCCTTGAGGCGCTCGAGGCGCTCATCGTAAGGTTGAAGCAACAAGGAGTAGCGCTGCACCTGGCGGAAGTGAAGGGCCCGGTCCTGGATCGCCTGCAGCGCGTCAGATTCACAGAACACCTTCAACCGGGCCGGGTTTTCCTGAGCACGCACACAGCCGTGCAGGATCTAGCGCCAGAGGTCGCATCGGCCAAGGTCGCGTGACACCGAATCGACGCGCGGCGTATGCGGCCCGGCCCCCAGCTACGCGCCTGGCCAAAACTCTTCTTTCACAGCATTGCGGCTTGAATTGGCCTTACTTCGCTCCTGCAAGAATGCTGCGACCGCGTAGCTCAGAGGCTGAGCGGTCGCTTTCGTGACTTGGGCGGCTTACCCATGCTGCTTCTTTCGCTTCCGTGTTGTGTGGCCGGCCAACGCGCCGGCGGCGATGAGGGCCAGCCACCAGACAGCTCGGCGATTCTTGCAACCTGTGATGCAACCGATGTCGCTGTTGTCGCTTGTCTGTGCGTGCGGCGAGCAAGCCACGGTGATGGTGAAGGTCTGCACTGCGGGGGGGGGGGGGGGGGGCCCACCAGGCCCCCCTCCTGGGGGGGGGGGGGGGGGGGAGCGTAACGAAA
>CAZNBU010000032.1:2488-15545 GCA_964571035.1 uncultured Planctomycetaceae bacterium
GGACTGCCTCTGCTGAAGGGAGTGCGGGGGAAGCTTACCGGAATGCATGGCATGCAGTTGGACGCGTTCGAGACGCGTGTACTGCTACTGGCAGGTGAACTCACTGTAGCCGACGCGGTGAAGTCCAGGCCAACCTCTATCCAGCGTGTGACCGCAATCCTGGGCTGTGCCACGTTGCTGGAAGACGATCGGGACATTGAATTGGCAATCGACCACTAGTCCAACATCCCCGGCGCAGACAAGAATCAGTGGCAGTGTGGGTACGCGCGAATGCTGTTGCGGGCTCTGCGAGGAGAAACGAAGGGTTTGGAAGCGGAGGTACGAGACTTCGTCAAGCAAAGTCCGGGATGCAGCTCGTTGCCGCCGATCACCGGACCCATCTTTGGCGCAGAACTGTACCGCCTGCTTGGCAACAAGCCGAAGGCACGGGCATGCTTCCGGTCGGCGGCCCGGATGATTGCCAGCCTGCCCTCGTGGCTGAATCTGAGCCTGCTGTGGATGGCCCGCCAGGAACGAAACGCGTTGACTCTGGGGCCACCGGCTCGCCGGCGGGAGGCGAGAAGGTACTTCCAGCGACAAGTGGATGCCGGCTACAGGGCATTCGCACGTGTGGCGGAAGACCGGCCGTAGAGGGTACTCCCAGCCTTCTGATCGATCTCTGGCATGGACCCCAACATCATGTGGAGTTCAACCGTGTACGATTTCCTGTACACCTACTTTTTCGGTCACTTGACGCGTAAAGAGAGCAGCCCCCAGATCGGCTCTGGGGGCTGCGTTGCGGCTGGTACACCCGGGAGGAGTCGAACCTCCAACCTTCTGATCCGTAGTCAGATGCTCTATCCATTGAGCTACGGGTGCTTGATTCCCGCCTTTTTGGCGGGCCGCAACCTGTACCGCTGATTTTGCTTGTTGTCAATGGGGTGCAACCGTGGCGCGGGCTGCGATGCCCTGCCCGCCGCCTTCGGCGCGATTGGGCGCGGGGTTGGTTGACGCGCCCCTTTGTGCCGGAATAATACGGCCATGCCCGACCGCATCCTGGTGGCTGACGACTCGCGGGAGTTGCGCACTGTGCTTTCCGCGCAGCTGCGCAAGCTGGGGTTCGACGTCCAGATCGCTATCGACGGCACCGACGCTCTGGACAAGGCGCGCGAGTTCAAGCCCAACCTGATCATCATGGACATCATGATGCCCAAGATGGACGGGCTTGCCGCGACCAAGCGCATCCGCGAATCGCGCGATCTTTCCGCGATCCCGATCATCCTGCTTTCCGCGCTGGGCGAAGAGCAGGACGTGGTCGAGGGCATCGAAGCAGGCGCCGACGAATACCTGGTCATGCCGTTCCGGCAGGGTGAGCTGGCGGCCAAGGTGCGCATCCTGCTGCGGCGCTCGACGCTGACCGCGCGCAAGCTGGACGACACGACAGCGCAAGGCCTTGAAGCGGAGGAAGAGTCCGACGCGCTGCGCCGCTTCAAGGAAACCGGCCAGATCGTCAGCAAGGATTTTGCCGGGTTCACGATCATCGACAAGCTCGGCCAGGGCGGCACTGCCACCGTCTACCGCGCGATGGAGCCGGTCAATCTGAAGCCCGTCGCACTCAAGATCATCAGCCCGTTTGCGGCTGTGCGCGAAGGCTTTCTGAAGCGCCTGCGCCGCAGCAACGAGATCAGCGTCAAGCTGGTGCACCCGCACATTGTTCGCACCTTCACCATGGGCGAGTATCAGGGCGTGCACTTCATGGTGCAGGAACTGGTCGAGGGGCAACCGCTGGACCAGTACATCCACCTGGAGCAAAAACTGCCCGAGGCCAAGGCGCGCCGCTATCTGCTGCACGTCGCCGAGGCGCTGCACTACCTCGAGGAAAAGAACCTGCTGCACCGCGACATCAAGCCCGGCAACATCTACATCAGCCAGGCCGACGCCGCCAAGCTGGGCGACTTCGGGCTCAGCCGTTTGCAGGACGACCTGGGGCAGACGGCTGAGGGCTACCTGCTCGGCACGCCGCACTACATCAGCCCGGAGCAAGCCAACGGCGACAAGCGCATCGACATCCGCAGCGACATGTACTCGGCGGGCGCGACCATCTTCCACCTGATGACCGGCCGCCCGCTTTTCCCCGGTGACAACCTGCAGCAGGTGGTGCTCGCGCACCTGACCAAAGACCCGCCCAAGACCGCCGAGACGGGGCCGGACATCTCGCCGGACTTCTGCGCGGTGATTGACCGGCTTGTGCAGCGCGACCGGGACCAGCGCTACAAGGGCGGTGCGGAGCTGATCCAGGCGCTGAACCAACTGCCGGCGCTGCCTGCCGCGCGCATGAACTGATGACCGACCTGGCGCAGCATCGCATTCTCGTGACCGGCGGCGCCGGGTTTCTCGGCAGCCACCTGTGCGAGCTGCTGCGCGAGCGCGGGTGCCGCAACCTGTTCACACCCAGCCACTCCGACTACGACCTTGTGGATCGCGACGCCGTGCGCCGCATGTACGCGGCGTTTCACCCGACGCTGGTGATTCACCTGGCGGCGCGCGTCGGCGGCATCGGCGCGAACCGCGACAATCCGGGCGTGTTCTTTCACGACAACCTGGCGATGGGGTTGAACCTGATAGAGGAAGGCCGCCTCACCGGCGTGCAGAAGTTCGTGCAGGTGGGCACGGTGTGCGCGTACCCGCGCGACACGGCGGTGCCCTTTCGCGAAGAGGACCTGTGGGGCGGGTTTCCCGAGGCGACCAACGCGCCGTACGGCATCGCGAAGAAGGCGCTGCTTGTGATGTTGCAGGCGTACCGCGCGCAGTACGGGTTCAAAGGCGTCTACCTGCTGCCGGTGAACCTGTACGGGCCGGGCGACAACTTCGATACCGCCACAAGCCACGTGGTGCCGGCGCTGATCCGCAAGTTCTGCGCGGGCGACGCGCGGGTAGAGGTGTGGGGCGACGGCACGCCGACGCGCGAGTTCCTGTACGTGCGAGATTGCGCGGCGGCGATCCTGGCGGCTGCGGAGCATTACGACGGCGCGGCGCCGATCAACCTGGGCAGCGGTGAGGAGATCTCGATCCGCGAGCTGGCGCTGCGCATCCAGCGTCTGACGGGCAGCAAGGCCGAGTTGGAGTTCGATCCCACAAAGCCGAATGGCCAGCCGCGACGCTGCCTCGACACCTCGCGCGCCGAGTTGGAGTTCGGGTGGCGAGCGCAGACGCCGCTGGATGAAGGCCTGCTGAAAACCATAGCCTGGTGGCAAGCCCGCAAAGCGCGCGGGTAGCTACTCGTCGTCACCCGGCGGCCAGCCCATCGCCGCGTGCCGGATGTGCAGCACCCAGACGGTGTCGTCGAGGATTACGTACTCAAGGATGTACATTGTACCGGCGACCGAAAGCTGGCGATGGCCCGGATAGCGGGCCGGGCGCCCGATCTTCGGAAACCACTGCAAGCGCTCAAGCGCCCGCGTGATACGCGCCAGCGCCATGTTTGCGTAGGCCGCGGAGATCGCGGAGAGCTCCGCGTGGATCGACGCAAGGTCCTCCATTGCGTCGTTAGCCAGCCTTACGTTCACGCCGCCCCTTTGCGTTCTTTGCCATCAACTCCTGGATGAACTCGAACGCATCGCGGCCCTCGCCGCGTTTGGCCTGCTCAAGGGCGTTCTTGACGGCTGCGACTTCTTCTTCAACCGAAGTAACCGCGTCAGTGACGATCCGGTTAATGTGCCACGAGACGGAGCGCTCGGTCTCTTTAGCCAGCGCTTCGAGGCGCTTGGCGAGTTTGGGGTCGAGGCGGACACTGACGGTCTTTTTTTTCGTGGGCATGATTCACTCCGATGCAAGGTGATGCACTTTGCATCATAGTGATGCACCAGCCTTTGTCACGCACTCAGCGCTGCGCGGGCGGCTGCCACTTCTGCCTTGGTGCCGCCGATCAAGATGCGGTTGCTGACTACGACTACCGGGCGCTTGAGAAACGAGTAGTGCTCGAGGATGTGCTGGCGGTAGTCCTTCTCGGTGAACCTTGCGATGTCCAGCCCGCGCGCTTTGATCTGCTGGCTTCGGCGTGAGAACAGTGCCTCGTAGCTTCCAGCCAGTACCTTCAGCGCGTCCAGCTCGGCGCCGGTCAGCGGCGCAGACTTCAGCTCGCGGCGTTGCAGGCGCTCGGCCTTCGGGCCCAGCTCATCCCAGACGCGGCGGCAGGTATCGCAGGTCCCGAGGTAGACGAAGACGTTGTCCATCTAGGCTCTCGCGAGTGCCTGCCCCAGTGAAGCGGCGTCGGTCACGGGCGCTTTGCACGTAAAGTTCTCGCACACGTAGGCGGCTGGCTTGCCGTCCACCGGGCCCTGCTGCGCGACCAGCGGGATCATCGCCGCGATGTCGCCGCCCGGCTCATGCAGCACCACCAGCGCGCGCGGTAGCAGTGGCCGCCGCGCCTCCGCCAGCATGGCTTGCACCGCGGGGTCGTCGTGCTTGCCCGCGATCACGATCTCCTGCGTCGGCCACACCACCCACTCCAGCGCCATCAGCGCGTAGGCGTGCGCAGCCGGTTGCGAGACGATGCGCGTCGAAACCGCCTGCAGGATCGCCCCGCCTTGCTGCACGTATTCTTCCTTCTGCAGCAAGCGGCCCAGGCGGATCAGCGCCAGCGCGCCCGCCGAGTTGGCGCTGGGGATCGCGCCGTCATAGGTGTCGCGGTTCGCGGCGATCATGGCGTCGGGTTCGTCGCGCCCCGCGGTGTGGAGCAGCTTCTCTTCCTTGCTCAGGAAAAGGTCCAGCATGGCTGTGGCAAGGCGGTCCGCTTCGCGCAGCCGGGCGGTGTTGAAGTCGGCTTGGTAGAGAGCGACCAGCCCGTTGATCAGAAATGCGTAATCTTCGGCGAACGCGAGGATGCCGGCTTTGCTGCTGCGGTAGCGATGCAGCAGGCGGCCGTCCTTGACCATCGTGCCCAGGATGAAGTCAGCGGCTTCCTGTGCCGCCGTTACGTACTCCGGCACGCCCAGCGCCGCGCCCGCGCGAGCGAGCGCGCCGATCATCAAACCGTTCCAGTCGGTCAGCACCTTGTCGTCGAGCAGCGGGCGCACGCGCTTGCCGCGCACTTCAAACAGCTTCGCGCGCCACCCGTCCATAAGCACGCGCAGCTCGTCTTCCGTGAGGTCGCGCAGCTTGGCGGCTTCGGCAACGCTGCGCGGCAGGTGCAGGATGTTGGCGCCGGTGTGCTCGTGCGTGGCTTCGTCGCGGTAGTTGCCGGCTTCCGTGCAACCCCAGACGAAGGCAGCCAGGTCGGCGTCTTTGCCCAGCAGCTTGCGCAACTCGTCCATCGTCCAGACGTAGAACTTGCCCTCTTCGCCTTCGCTGTCGGCGTCTTCTGCAGAGTGGAACCCGCCCGCTTCATCGCGCAGGTCGCGCAGCACGTAGGCGGCGACGTCGCGCACGACATCGGCGTACTCAGCCTTGCCCGTGAGCTGGTAGGCGTCGAGGTAGGCCTCGATCATCAGCGCGTTGTCGTACAGCATCTTCTCGAAGTGCGGGGTAAGCCACTCGCGATCGGTGCTATAGCGGTGGAAACCGCCGCCCACGTGGTCGTACAACCCGCCACGCGCCATGTTGTCGAGCGTGGCTTCAGCCATGCTCAACGCATCCTTGTCGCCGGTTCGCGCCGCGTAGTGCACCAGCGTCTGCACGCGGTGCGGTGTCGGGAACTTCGGCGCGCCGTCGAACCCGCCGTACTTGGCGTCAAAGCGCATGGCGTGATGCTTCACGTTCTCCGTCAGCGTCTTCTCACCTAGCTCGACCGTGCCCTCGGGCGCGCCCTGGCCCTTCACCCAGTCGGTGATGTGCGCCGCCTGCTCGATCAGCTTCTCGCGCTCAGTGCGCCACAACTCGGACAGCCGCCCGAGAATCGACAGAAACCCGGTGCGCCCCCAGCGGTCGTCGGGCGGGAAGTAGGTGCCCGCGGTGATCGGCTGCTTGTCGGGCGTGAGCCACAGCGACATCGGCCACCCGCCGCGCCCGTCGTTGAGCGCTTGCGTGACAGCCATATAGACCGCATCGATGTCGGGGCGCTCCTCGCGGTCCACCTTGACCGGCACGAAGTTGGCGTTGAGAAACTCGGCGATGCGCTCGTTCTCAAACGACTCGCGCTCCATCACGTGGCACCAGTGGCAGGTGGCGTACCCGATGCTCAGAAACACCGGTTTGTCTTCGACCTTGGCCTTGGCGAACGCAGCCTCGCCCCAAGGCATCCAGTCCACCGGGTTGTAGGCGTGTTGGAGCAGGTAGGGGCTGGCTTCGTCGGCTAGAGCGTTAGGTTTGCGGTCGGTCATGAGGTCCTCGTCTCTCGGGTCTGAACGCGACGCGTAAGCGAGCGCCATTGGCGCCATCAGCGAGTCACCGTCACTGGCCCCACATGTCTCGGAACAACTGCTGAAGATGCGGGCCGGCCATCTTGCGTATCCTTTGGTGCAAGTCGTTCGCCGGGTCGAGGTTCTCAACGCACGAGACGCTTACCAGTTCTTGAAGCGCACTGTCCGAGCTTGAGGCGCACATTTCAAGGAACCGCAAGGATCGAATTGCGACCTCAGAGGCTGTGCCGCTGCTGCGAATCTCCTCAAGCAAGAACCGCGTAAAGTCGCCGAGCAGTACGTGTGGCAGGACTTCATCGTAGTCAGCAATGTGCTCTCTGACCGAGCTGGCAAACTCGGGGACCACTTCTCGCAGGTCGGAGGCGAAGGTGTCGTACGAGAGGTGAGCCATGGAGTCCTCGTGTCTAGGATCTGAACGCAAAGGGTAGGCGAGCGCCTTGGGCTGAAGTGACGGTCAAAGATACAAGGGCGCTCGCTTACGCGTCGCGTTCGGATCATGTGCCCTGCGGCAGTAACACGCTGGCGGCGTAGTTGTTAGGTGTTAGCAGCTCTTCTATGCGCTCGTTTACTTCGTCCGCCGTTACGTCTTCCAGCATTTCGGGCACGTCGAACAGCTCGCTCTTGTGGCCGATTGCGTTCAGGTACGCGTACGCCGTGCTTTCGGGGTCGTTGAACGAGCGCAGGAATGTGCCGAACACCTTGCGCCGCTTGCGCTCGATGTCCTGCGCGCTCACCCCCTGCTCGCGCGCCTTGCGCACGATGCCGATCACCTCCTCTTCAAGCCGCTCGGGCTCCGGCGTTTCGCCACCGATCACGGCGTACCCGAAACCGGGCTCGGCTTGATATCCCGCGCCGAAGTCGCCGCCGATCAGGCGCTGCTCGTACAGGCGCTCGTAGGCTTCGCCCTCTTTGCTGAACAGCGCGTCCAGAGCGATCGTGCTTACCAGGTCGCGCCGCGTCAGCGCGTCGCCATCGGGCATCTTCGCGTCCTTGAACCCCATCAACAGCCGCGGGCGCGAGATGAACATGCGCCGCCTCGCGCTGCGTTCGCGCACGCCCATCGGCTCTAGCGGCCGGTCGCGTTTAACAGCGGGCGTTGGCGTGGCGGGCGCCCACTTGGCGCTCAGGCGCTCGGCGGTGTCGCGTACGTTGTCGGGCTCAAAGTCGCCGGCGACCAATAGTGTCAGGTTGGCTGGGTGGTAGAAGCGCGAGTGGCACAGCGCGAGCAGGTCGGGCGTGACGGCGCTGACCGTCTCCTCGGTGCCGGCGATGTCGATGCGCACCGGGTGCTTGCGGTACATGCCCTCGAGCAGCTGCTGGTAGCCCACCCATCCGGGGTTATCGAGGTACTGGTTGATTTCCTGGATGATGATGTCGCGCTCGGTGTCTACCAGTTTGCGGTCGAAGTGGGGCTTGAGCGCAAGCTCCAGCAGCGTGTCCAGGTTCTCTTCAAAGCGCTCGGTGCATTCGAAGTAGTAGGCGGTCTGGGTGTGGCTTGTATGGGCGTTGCAGTAGGCGCCGCGCTCGCTGAAGACGTCGGTGAGGTCGCCGTGGGCCTTTTTGAACATCTGGTGTTCAAGGAAGTGCGCGATGCCGTCGGGCACCTGCACGCGCTTGCCGCCTTCGATCCAGGAGCTGTCGGTGCTGCCGTAGTCCGCTACAACAAAGGCGATCTTCTTGCCAAACCCCGGCCGCGGCGCGTAGAGCAACCGCATGCCGCAAGACAGCACACCCTCAAAGCGCGTCTCGCCAAGGGTCTTGCTGACAATGCGATCCAGTTTTCCGTTCGCTACGACCATAGTTGTTTCGAACTGCTTTGGCCCACGAAGACACACGAAGTTCACGAAGAACTGCTAACCACGGTCTCGCGCAGAGACCGCAGAGACCGCAGAGAGAATTCCTTGGAAACCACGGGTGAACACAGGTGAACACGACATCGGTTGATAGCCTTTGTGTTTATCCGTGTTCACGTGTGGTTCCTTTGCTTTGGTGGTTCTCTGCGCGCTCTGCGATCTCTGCGCGAAACTGCTTGTGCCTTTCTTAGTGCTACTTCGTGTCCTTCGTGGACAACCGCAGTTGCCCTACTCCGCCGGCTTGCCCAAGCACGTGATGTAAACGCACAGTTCCTTCTCGGGTATGCCGAGCAACTCGTTGACCTCGTCGTCGAAGAACCCGCCTATGCCGCTTACGCCCAGCCCCATCTTGATCGCCGCGACGTTCAGCCGCTCGCCGATGTGCCCCGCGTCCAGGTGCAGATACCGATACGCCCGCGTGCCGTAGCGCTCGGTCGCGGCTTCCAGGTCGGCGGTATGGATCACCACGGCGGAGGCGTCGCGCGCAAGCTCCTGCCCGAGGCTGAGGTGCTGGATCTCGCGGCGCACATCGCGCTGCCGCACTTTCAGCAGTTCCATGAACCCGGGTGCAAAATAGTACACGCCGGGGTCAAGCCCGTTCACATCGTTCACCACCACGAACGTTTCAATCAACCCGGTGTCGAAGTAGCGCGGGTGCTGCTCGCTGGGCAGGTTCAAATCAGGCCGGTACCCGTATGCCAGAAGGTCGGAAAGCTCGGCCAATGAAAGCGGCTGCGCGTTGAGCGTGCGGGTGCTGCGGCGGCGCAGGATGGCGAGCTCGATCTGCTCGTTCAGGTCCTGGCCGCTGGGGCGCAGCTTCACGCCCTCGGCAAACTCGTACTTCGGGTTGACGAGAAACGGCTCCGCCCCGTCGTTGCCCGCGACGCCGCTCAGCTTGGCCACATCGTCGCGGCGGATCGCGCCCGCGTTGTGGATGCCCAGGATCGCGTCCTTCTCCATCCGCCCGTCGTCCGGCGGGCCCGAGCGTGCCGACGGACCCGGCTTGTGCGCGCCAGCGGGATCGAACAGCGGGAACACACCCAGCACGCCCTCTTTGTCCTCGGGGATCGCCAGCAGCTCCGCCACCTCGCTGTCCACGAACCCACCGACAGCCGCCACGCCGATGCCAAGCCGCGGCGCCACAATGTCGAAGTTGCCCAGCACGTGGCCGGTATCCAGCAGGCAGCGCCGGTATGCCCGGTCGCCGTAGCGCCACTGACTGCGCCAGAAGACAGCGGTCGCCACCAGCGCCATCTCGCATTCGCCGGTCAGCGCATCGTTGAAGCAGGCTTTGCTCAGGCGCTGAAAGAGCTGATTGCCCGAGGGCGCGAGCCCCTTGGGGTAGACCTCAATCAGCGCGTGGTCGCGCACGTGGTAGTAGTAGACGCCGTCGGAAATGTCGGCGTGGTTGCGCACCAGCAGGTAAAGGTCGGTGGGGTATAGCGCGCCCGCGGAAGGCGCGGCGCGGAAGTACATTTGCTGCACACCGCCCATGACCGCAATTGCCGTGACGCCGTTGGTCGCGAACAGCAGACGCGACAGCGCGGGCAGGCCGAAGGTGCCGTTGGGGTCGCGCAGCGCGGCTTCAGCTTGCCATGTGGGGTGGTCTTCGGTGGGCAGGAAGGGCTTGAGCTCAACGCGCTCAGCGCCCGCGTACTCCTTGAACTGGGGCGGCGGGTTTTCCTGATCCCAGAAGTGCCCCTGCGCAATGGTGGTGGGGTGGTACTTGGTCTGCTGGTGGTACAGCGCGGCAACGGTCTGGCGAATCATGGTGTCTCCGGCAGCCTTATAGCAATGCACCGCAAATGAAAATGGGAAATCGCGTTACATTGCGGGCCTGCGGGCGTAGTTAAGGAAGGAACACAATCATAAGGGAGGCCATTCCATGACCAGGTGGATCGCAGCAATGCTGGCGGTAGTCGCCACAGGGATAGGCGGCGCGGTGCTCGTGCCTAGCGCAGATGCACAGGATTCGAAACCAGCGCGAGAGCCGGCCAAGATTTCATCGCCGGACGGACACAAGCCAGTACCGACAATGCCGGTTCCAAAGGTAGTGCCGGCTCCAAAGGCGCCGGACGTTCGTCTCGATGTACCTGTGCCGAACGCGCCTGCGCAGCGCATCACGGAGCGCGAGGCGGCAGAGCGCGGTCTCGAACTCACGCCCGCGCAGCGAGAGGCACTAAGGACCGCCCGTCTGGACGGACGCGAAGGATTCATTGAACTGACTGAACTACAGGTACGGCCAACGACGCGCAGCCTCGTGTACCAATTCGCCGGCCACGGCCAGCCCGGCATGTGGCAGATCGTTACCCACAAGGACACGGTGATCCTGCTGAACACAGCCAGCGGCGACACCTTCCGCCTTGGCGACGGCAAAGAGGGGCCGGAGTGGAAGCCGATACCGCGCCCACGGCCGGACAACCCGCCGGCGTTTCCGCGACTCTTCGAGCCGCGATTCATTGAACCGCCCCGTGCGCCGGATGCGCTGCCGCGCGACCCCGCAAGGCCGGACCGCAACGCTGAGGAAGACGCCCGCGGGGCCCGCGACGCCGACCGCCCCGCCGAAGAGCGCAAGCGCGAGGACAGACTGGCCGAGTTCGAGAACGAGCTCGACCGCGTCGAAAGCAAACTGCGCGAGATCGAGCGCAAGCTCAAGGACGCCGGCCCCGACGAGCGCGAAAAGCTCCGCAACCAGCGCCGCGAACTAGAGGCAAAGCTGGACACCATCGAGAAAGAATTGCGCGACATGCGCAAGGCAAGATAGCAGGCGACCGAAAGGCCACGCCGGAAGGCGTGGGCAAAGCTCCCTGAAGGCGGCGGATTGTGTTTATCCCAATGAGCCCCCAAGGCGAACCAGCCCGCGACTTCCGTCGCGGGCTTTCCTAAACTGACGCCCCCGGCACCCCGCCGAAAGCGCCTATGCGAATCTTTCTGATCGCCCTGTTGCTGCTCGCCGGCTGTGCGTCCACCGCGAATGATCCAGCCGTGATCGCCGCCAACGAACTCCGGCCCGACGAGGCCTACCGCGAAGGCATGCGCCTGCGCGACGCCAACGAAATCGAAAGCGCCCGCGCGCACCTGCTGTCGGCGGCTGAGCGCGGCCACGCGGCGGCACAGTTCGAACTGGGGTACTGGAGCCTGTCGGGCCAATACGCTGAGCAGGACACCGAAGAGGGCGCGCGCTGGGTACTGAAAGCCGCCGCCAACGGCGACCGCAACGCCCTGCGCTACGCGTGGCAGTTCTACCTCGAGGGCGCGGGCGTCGAGCAGAGCAACGAGAAGGCTCTGCACTGGCTGAAGAAGGCAGCCGAAGGCGGCGACGTGGACATGATCTACCGGCTTGGCATCGCGTACTATAACGGCCTGACCGGCGAGCCGGACTATGTGGAAGCAGCCGCCTGGTTCGTGAAAGCTGCCGACCAGCAGCACGGCGGCGCGTGCTACTACCTCGGGATCATGCATTTGGAGGGACAGGGCGTAGCCAAAAGCGAGCAGGACGCTTTCGCCTGGTTCAGCACCGGCGCCGGGGTCAAGCACCCCGCCTGCTATCTGGGGTTAGGCGACTGCTACCGCGACGGCAAAGGCGTGGGCCAGGACATAAACAAAGCCAGAGGCTGGTACAAAGCCGTGCTGCTAGCCACCGAAGACGGCGACCTGCTAGAAGCCGCCACCGACCGCTTAGCCAACCTGGGCCCGTAGGCGAGGCCCCGACATGAACTGTAGCTACTTGAAACCACGAAGGGCACAAAGTTCACGAAGGGCTTTTCCTGAACAGCGCGCTCTTCGTGTACTTCGTGTCCATGGCGGTTCAACGCTGTTGCAGTTAGCAGCGGATTTTGCGAGCGGCTTAGACTCTCGCGCCGCCGGTTACTTGGGAGGGGCTGGATTCTTTTAGCTGCCTGAGTGCCTGCTTCTGCTGTTCGCTTAGCGTCTCAGGCAGGGCGTAGCGGATGGCTGCGTACAGGTCGCCCCTTGAGCCGTCCTCGCGGCGCAACCCCAAGTTTCTCAGGCGCAGGCGGTCGCCACTTCTGGTGCCGGGCGGGATTGTGAGCGTCACCGTGCCGTCGAGCGTGCGCAGGTCTACTTTCGCGCCGTCCAGGGCTTCCCACGGCGCTACCGGCACGTCCGCGTACAGATTTGCTCCTTCTCGGCGGTAGACGTCATCGCTTTGCAGCCGCACCGTCAGGTACAAATCGCCGGCTGTACCGCCCCCCTGGCCCTGCTCGCCGAGGCCGCGCAGGCGCAGCGTCATGCCGTCGCGCACGTCTTTGGGGATCTTCAGCTCAACGGTCTTGCGCCCGTTGACGCGGCCGAGCCCGCCGCAGGTGGGGCAGACGTGGTCTTCATCCAGCACGCCGCTGCCGCCGCACATCTCGCAGTCTTTCATGGTGCCGAGCGTGAACTCGCGCGAGCCGCCGCGCACGGCGTCGCTGACGGCAAGGTGCAGCTCTGCCCGCGCGTCGGCGCCGCGCGTAGCGCGTTGCCGGCCGCCGAAGCGGGTGCGCATGTCGTCGCCGAACATGCTGGCGAAGAAGTCGGAAAACCCGCTGCCGCCGAACATGTCCTCGAACTCATCGGGCGACATCGTGCGCCACCCTGTGCCGCCCTGCGGAGGGGTGAAGTCCTGCCCGTGCTGCCAGTTCTGGCCGAAGCGGTCGTACTTGGCGCGCTTTTCGGGGTCGGTGAGGACCTCTTTGGCTTCGTTGATGCGCTTGAACTTCTCTTCGGCTGCGGCGCGGTCGTCGCCCTGGTGGCGGTCGGGGTGCCATTTCATGGCGAGCTTGCGGTAAGCCTTCTTAATGTCGTCCTGCGAAGCCCCGCCCCGCACGCCTAGAATCCCGTAGTAGTCCTGGAACTTCATGGGTGTCT
>CAZNBU010000033.1:0-1071 GCA_964571035.1 uncultured Planctomycetaceae bacterium
CGTGCCAGTGTTTCGAGGGACTCATGGCTAAAACTGCTTGGGGCATTGAGCTGGGTACATCCAGCGTCAAGGCCGTCCGTATCACCGGGGATCGCGGCAGCGCCACGCTTGAGGAAGTTGAGATCCTCAGCCTTCGCGATTTCGGGCAGGTCAACAGCAGCACCCACGACACCGCCACCAGCGCCGCGCTTGCGGACCTTCGCTCACGCAAGGGCATCCGCAAGGGCGACCAGGTGTTCGTCAGCATCTCAGGCCAGAACACCCTGGGCCGCATTATCAGCCTGCCGCCGGTAAGCGACGACCGTATCCGCGAGACCATTCTGAATGAGGCCCGCAGCCAGATTCCAATCAAGCTGGAAGAGGCGGTGTGGGACTACCAGATCATCGAAGACGCCGACCCCGACGAGCGCAAGGTCAACCTGTACGCCGCCAAGAAAGAGGCGGTTGAGAAGATCGTGCAGGTGTGCGAGGTGGCTGGTTTGCAGGTGACGGGCATCCAAGTCGCGCCGCTGGGCATCTACAACTACATCAAGTACGAGATGGACGACGCCATCAGCGACTGCTGTGTGGCGATCGACATCGGCGCTGACAACACCGACGTGATCCTGATTGACGGCCAGAAGACCTACGTGCGTGTCGTGCCGGTCGCCGGCAACGACATCACCAAGGCGCTGCGCGCCAAGTTCAAGCTGCCTGCCGAGCAAGCCGAGAAGCTCAAGCGCAACGCAGCCAAGAGCAAGGACGCCGCCGCGGTGTTCGAAGCCATGAAGCCGCCGTTGAAGGAAATGGTCGGCGAAATCTACCGCGCGGTGGGCTTCTACAAGAGCCAGAATGAAGAAGCGAACATCAACCAGCTCGTGATGATGGGCAACGGCAGCAAGCTGCTGAACATCAAGAAGTTCTTTGAGCAGCAGTTGCAGTACCAGGTTCACAAGGTTGATGCGCCGCAACGGCTGGCCATGGCGCGCACCGTTGACCCAAGCGAAGTGCAGTCCAATGTGCAGAGCCTGACGGTCGCGGTGGGGCTTGCGCTGCAAGGGCTTGGTGTAGACGGGCTGAACCGGATCAACC
>CAZNBU010000033.1:1081-15420 GCA_964571035.1 uncultured Planctomycetaceae bacterium
CTGATCCCGCCCGAGTACATCACCGCCAAGGAAACCGAAAAGCTGCGTATGCCGTTCTTCGTCGGTGGCGGAATCGCAGCGGCGGGCGGCTTGATCGCGCTGGTGATGGCCATCCTCGCCACGGGCGGCCTGCAGTCATTGTTGCAGGCGGCTGACTCGGCGGAGAAAGCGGCCAACGAGAAAAACTCCACGTACCAGGCAGCGATCAATGTCGGCGACGAGGAGCGCAAGGCGCAATCGCTTGAGAACCTGTCCGGCGGCTGGGTGGCCAAGCTGCCCGCGCGCACGGGCAAGGATTCAGCGGGCAACGATGTCGAGATCCCGGAGAAGCGCCTTGTTATGCGCACGGGTGCGATACCCGGGCTGCTGGCTGACGCGCTGCACGAATCGGCGCGACGCTACGACGCGGCGCCGCCGAATGGAGGCCTGAAACCCACGATCTACTACGCCAATCTCGCGGGAAGCGGCGCGCCGAACCTTGAGTCGATGCGCGCGGCGACCACCTGGATGAAGCAGGAATCGCTGCAACCGTTCTATGTCCGGCCAGCCGGCGAATCCGAGGGCGGCGTGTTCGCGCCCGACCGGGTGATCGCGTTCCACGCGTACTTTGCGCTTGAGTTGCAGGGCGGTTCGCCGAACGATGCCTTGCAGGCCATGCGGCAGATTTTCCTGCCGTTCGAGTCAAATGAAGAGCGCGGGTCGCTTGCCACGGGGTTTCTGCGCGAAGAACTGCGCAACCGCCTGATCAAGCACTTTGATGAAACCGGCCAGCTTGCCGGCGTCAGCGCCGAAGCCCGCAAGACCATCGTGTTCGAGGGCGTTGACGTTGACGTCCGCATCATGACTGAGGGTAGCCAGAACAGCCGGTATCGGCTTCACGAGATCATCCAGACCCCGGGGATCTGGTACGTCAACGGCAACCAGATGCCAATCTCCGGCAAAGCCATGCCGACACTGGAGTTTGCCGGGGCTGACGTTTCCATCACGGTCACACTGAAAGGCGTGGCGCCCACACCCGAAGGGGAATAAGCGCCGGGAGCAGGAATGGACAACCTGAAAAAGAACCTGCACTTCGTCGTGTTCGGCGCGGGCATCGCGCTCGGGCTGATCCTGCTGGTGGTCGGATACTTCATCCGCAGCGGCGAGGAAGCGGCGCTTGCCGCGCAGATCCAGAAACTGAACAGCAAAAAGGGCGTGCCCACACAGGGCGACGTTGACGCGGCCAGCCGTGCGCGCAACCAGTTTGATCAAAGCATCGCGCAGGCGGTTGACCGGTTGAAGGGCCCCGGATCGGCGCTGCTGGCAACTGGCACGGAGCCGGCTGAGCCGAGCGCGTTCTACCAGCAGCGCGGCACCGACTTCATCAAGTCCATGCGCGCGCGCTTCGGCGCCATGGAGGAGAACACAAGCCTGCCGGAGCGCATGAAAGGCTGGACGCTGGTCAAGACCGGGCGCCAGCAACCCAATTACTGGAACGATCTGGACCAGGAAATCGCGCGGGTCGACGCCGGCAAACTGGAAGAAATGCGCACGCGTCTGCGCATCATCGAAGAAATCTGCATCATCTGCGAGCTGCTGCTGCGCGATTCGCGGTACCGCGGCCAGCCCGTGAAATTCAACGGGTTGAATGCGGAACCCAAGGCGCTGAGTGACAACAACGAAACTACGTCGGTGTGGTGGGAGGTGCCGTATACCATCAACATTGAGTGCATGCCGGCGTTCGGGTACGCGCTGATCTCGGAGCTCGTGTGCCCCACGGTGCTGACCGAGGGTGAAACCAACGGCCAGAGGCGCCTGATGTTCCCGAACCAGGTGGACACCATCCAAAGCACGGCGGTCTCGCGGCCCCTGGCGTTGCGCTACAGGATCACGAACGAAATGAAGGCGCGCGAAGAGATCCCGGACGGGTTCGACCCAAACACTCCCGAGGGGCGTGAGCTGCTCGAGAGAAAGGTGCAGCAGTTCGAACGCGAGGTTCGCCCGCTGCTGCCGATGCAGTTCGCAATCAAGCTTCGCGGCCAAAGCTGGAACCCGAAGTGGGGGGTGATTACCCCGCCGGAGCAGAGCTAGTGGTTCATTGAGGGCTTCGGGGTTTGTGAAGGAAACACCACATGGCAAAGAACAACAAAGGTGCGATGGCGCAGTACGGATCAGTGATCGGGCCCGCGGTGGGGCTTCTGATTGCGGTCCTGCTGATCGTCGCGGTTGTGGTCACCGACAAGGTGGGTGAGCAGCGTGAGACGCTGGCGTCCGCCACGTCGCAGGTGCAGTCGCGCATCAAGAGCACCGAAACTGATCTTGGCGTCCCGGACCTGCCGAAGATGGACGCCACCGCATTCGCCCCGAGGGGAAGCGCAACGGTGCCGACGCCGGCGCCAAAGCTGTCAAGCTACCCGGTAAGCTGGGACATCGAAATTGAGGCTGGCGGCGACGCGTTCGACAAGCTCGATACAGACAAGAGCGGCGAACTGAGCGAAGAGGAGTGGAGGAGAGGCGAAGATTGGGGCAAGCCGGGCGCACGAGGCCAGTTCAAGAACTGGGATCGTGACGGCAGTGGAGAAATCAGTCGCTCAGAGTTTGAGAATCCACCCCAAGGTTCGGGCGAGCAGACGTTTGACGGCTTGAAAAAGAACGACGACGACGTCCTGAAGGTCGAAGACGGGGAGATCAACTCAAAGCAGCTCGAGGAGATGGACCGGAACGAAGACGGGGCGGTCAGCCGCGACGAGTACGAGCGCTGGAAGAAAGACGGCCCGCTGGTGCGCTACGGGCTAGTCCCGGTCACAGACGTCACTGCGGTGCTGGATCCCACGGCGTTTGTGGTGCATGTGTCGTGGACGGCTCCTTCCGGGTTCACCGCGCCGCCCGACATGAGCTACTTCATCTACCGCCGCGCCCCAGCCACGATCAAGAAGCGCGAACGGGACTGGAGCAAGAAGATTGAAGTGCTCTCCGCGTGGGAGACCCGCCGCGACGAGTGGTTGAGGAAGACGGCGCGGGTGAATGGGAAGGGTGAGGCTGACCCCAACGGTGACGCCGATCCGCAGAACCGTACGTGGAGACAACTGCTCCAGCGCGAACAGTGGAACTCGTTCTACGCGAATGGCAACAATGACCCGATGCCAGAAGTTGGTCCGCGGCCAAACGAATGGGAATTCGTGGCGGGGCCGATCACAGAGACGGAGTACAACGACAGAACATTCGAGCCTGGCGTTACTTACATCTACGGAGTGTGCGCCGGAACGCAGGAGACACTGCGCAAGGGTACCAAATCTGAAGCCGAAACGGTCCCGAGCGGGGAGAAGTGGAATGTCAGTGAGCGTGCCGAGCAAAGCGGCCGTCCCATCCTGGTTCGCACTCGTGTCGTAATGGCATTGGGTGGCGCATCCGGAAACAATAGTGCAACTATCAAGCTGTCCAGGCGAGCGCTGCTGGGCACCGGTGAATCGGCAGCGTGGTACCAGATCATCATCGAGGAACAGGTCGCTTCGGTCCCGCCAGCCGAAACCGGCGGAGTTTACGGCGTCGCGGAATTGAAGGCGCGCAACTATCAGGTTCTCGCTCTTGACGGTGGCCCCGGCGGAGAGGGGATGTTGCCGCCCGACTTCAGCATTGATTTCAAGACAGGATTCACGTTCGTTCAAAACAATTCCAACGGCGCGCTGATGAGCAGCGCAATGGGCGACGTCCTGCTGCCCCGAGAGACGCGCAACGATCCAACCGTGATTCCCGATCCAGCCGGCATGGAGAACCCGATTGAGGTGCGCATGCTTGCCGCCAAAAGCGGCGGGTCACCCGCGTTCTTTGATGTCATGCGCTGGCACAACATCAACGGCAAGTGGTACCGCGTCGTGCTCACCACCAAAGCCGTGGAGACCGGCAAGCCGGTCGGTCGCTCTGTCAACCTTGCGTCGCCCGGCGACGGTGTCGAAATCTATGACAGCGCCGACAAGTTGGTCCGCAGGAATGATGACTTTGCGGGCCAGACCGTTGACCTGTCCGCCGGGGCCTACGAGGGCCTGACAGGCCGCACAGCCAAAGTAGGCGGCAAAGAGTTCGACATCTTTGCCACTCTGTACGTCGAGTGAACACAAAAGGGGCTGCGACCCGGTCGCAGCCCCTTGCCATGCGCCCCCGAGGCCCCTGAATTTCGTTATAAAACAGTGACAGTCGCAACCCCAATCGCCGTTGACACCTGTGTTGTTGCGGCTACATTACAGACCCCCTCCAGTTTTACGTGTGGACCCCGATCCCATCGTTCCCCGGGCCGTTACCCCGACGGATCAGGAGTGGATTCAGCATGAGAATTTCCAGGCGACTCGCGATGGTCGCGGCAGCCGGTTTCGTCGGATTGCTCGCAGGTTGCGCATCCGACCCGGTGCCCGTGGTCGATACCAGTATCGACACCAACTCGAAGGACTACGTTTCTCGCGCGGAAGGCGACACTGCCAGGCCGGCGCCGGTGCGCGAAGAAATCACGCCCACGTCAAACTCGACCGGGTCAACCACCGAGGTGGCGGACCGTGACCGGGTTGGTCGCGGCGTAACGTCCGCGGCATCCGACAAAGAGCTGCAACTGCTGGCGGACTACTACGCCAACCAGGCTGCGCGCTACTACCAGGACAAGCGCTACGAAGACGCGCTGCAGTACGCCGGGGACGCGCTGACGATTGACCGCAACCACGCGCTCGCGTCGCAGATCAAGAACGACGCTGATCTGATGCTCGGCCGCGGCCGCAGCGACGCCGAAAACCGCGCCCAGGCCCGCAGCCGCGAAGAAGCGGCCAAGCGCTCAGAGGCGGTGTACGAGATCAACAACCGCCTCAACTCGGCGCGCAAGAAGATCCAGTCGCGCGAATACACCGAGGCGATCAACGAGCTGGAAGCCGCTCTCGACGTCATCCGCTGGACCAGCTACATGGTCGAAACCGAGGCGCTTGAGCGTGAAGCCCGCCTGATGATGCAGGAAGCCGAGTCCAAGCGCGAACAGGCCCGGCTTGAGGACTACGTCAAGATCCGCGAGAACGAGCGCCGCCTGCGCGAGCTTGAAATCCAGCAGGAGCTCGACCGTTACCGCGAGGAGATCAAGAACTACTACGAGCAGGCTGAGGAGTACTTCAACCGCCGCGAGTACCACGACGCGGTTGTCGTGCTGAACAAAATCCTGCGCGAAGACCCGTACAACGCGGAAGTGGCGCGCCTGAAGCAGATCGCCACCAAGCTTGAGAACGGCCAGCGCGACCGCAACGCGTGGGAGGAGTACAACCACAACTGGCGCCGCACGATGCACGAGATTGTCGCCGCGAACGCGTTTCCGCTGCAGGACATCAATCTGGCTTCTTACGAAGAGTGGGACCGCGTGAACAAGCGCGCGATCCGCGTGCGCGCCGCAGGCTCCACCCCGCTGTCGAAGGAAGACACGGCGGTGCGCAGCGCGCTCGAAAACGTTTCGATTGGCGTGCAGTTTGACGCCGCGCAACTGCGTGACGTGATTGCCCGCTTCAAGGCGGAAGGGCGCATCAACATCGTGCGCTCGCGCAACGTTGACGAAACCACCGAAGTCAGCATCGACGTGGGCCAGGTGCAGTTGCGCCAGGCGCTTGACCTGGTGTGCGACACCGTCGACCTGTCGTGGCGCGTGGAAAACGGCGCCGTGATCATTGACGAGCAGGACGCTGCAGCCGGCCGCAATTCCGTGACCCGTGTGTTCCCGGTGGCTGACCTGCTGGTCAACCTTCGCACGTTCCGCGGCGACGAGCCGCGCCTTTCGGGCGACACCGAGAGTGAAGGCCGTATCGCCCGCGACGAAGAAGAAGTGGACGACGACCCGCTCACGATCGAAGACCTGCAGGAACTGATTGAGGAAGCCATCGACGCCGACAGCTGGAGCGCCGAGGGCCACGGCATCACCTACCGCCAGCAGGACCTGATCATCCGCAACAGCGCCGACAACATCGCGCGGGTCGACTCGCTGCTGACCGACCTGCGCCGCAGCCAGGGCCTTACGGTCTCGGTGGAAGCGCGCTTCATCACCATCCGCGACGACTTCCTGGAAGACATCGGCGTGGACTTCCGCGGTATCGGCGGCTCGCCGCAGATTCCGCCGCCGGGCATCCCGCCCGTGCCGGCTGCGCTGGACGACGTCCAGTTCGGCAACAACAACAACCCGGCTGGCCCGGGTGGCACAGGCAACGACGCCGGCTTCTTCTTTCAGGATATGCCGCCGTCGGGCAACGTTCGCACCGACCAGCGCATCCGCATCGAGAACCTGTTTGACCAGAGCCTCGGCGGCCGCCGCGGCAACGTTGGTCTGACCGCCACGGGCGGCATGGCGTTCCAGCTTGCCTTTGTGGATAACCCTGAGATCAACGCGATCCTGCGCGCCGTGCGCAAGCGCGAGCGTGCCACGCTGCTGACCGCCCCGCGCGTCACGGTGCACAACACCCAGCGCGCGCACGTCAGCGTGCTGAACGAAGTGGCATACATCCGCGACTTCGACACCAGCACCGCAACCGGTGTGGCTGTGGCCGACCCGGTTGTGGACGTGATTCGCGACGGCATCGTGCTGGACGTGCGTCCCACGATCAGCGCTGACCGCCGCTACATCACGCTGGAGCTGCGCCCGACGCTGGCGACGCTGCTGCGTCCGATCCCGACCTTCACGACCAGCCTCGGTGTTGGTACCCCGGTCGCGATCCAGACGCCGCAGTTGACCCTGCAGCGCATCCGCACAACCATCACCGTGCCCGATGGCGGCAGCTTCGTGATCGGTGGTATGCGCCAGATGACGGAAGTGGACGTGTCGTCGGGCGTGCCGATCCTGAGCGATCTGCCGCTGATCGGCAGCCTGTTCCAGCGCAAGGGCAAGAGCGTGATCCGCCAGGACATCATCATCATCGTGTCCGCGCGCATCATCGACCTGGAAGAGGAAGAGGAGTACGTGTACGGGTCAGGCCCGTCGCGTCCTGAATAGTTGCGATTCGTGCAAGCCCCCGGCGCAATTCCGCCGGGGGCTTGGATTTAAGCGAAATTCCACCGCGAACAAATGAACCCTGTTGGTGGCACATCCGTTAGGGATTGGTATATGGGTGCGCCCCCTGCGTGCCGCCATTTGATGCTCCGGGGCATCACCACGGAGACCGCCGATATGCCGGATCGATTCAGCGTTCTGTCTTCCCTCAAGCTCATTATTCCTGCCCTTCTATTGCTTGCCGCCCTGTTCCCGGCGCCTTTGGCCGCCCGGGACCAGATCGAGTACGGCCGCTACCTCGGCACACGTCTGCGCATGTACGAGGAGTCGTACAAGGTGCTGGACGAGGTGATCAAGCAGTCGTCCGGCGCGCAGAAGGCACGCGCGCGCCAGGCCAAAGCCGAGGTCATGAAGACCGAAGCCGACAATACGTTCGCCGAAAACGGCGACGCGGAAGCGCGGCTGGACCGCTACAAGGCGGCGCTGGATGTGTTCGGAGACCCGTCCGATCCCACGGCGGTGCGCGCCAAAGCCGAGATGATGCTGGATGTCGCCAAGGAGCTGCAAGCCGCCGATCCTGCGCTGGCCCGCACCTTCTGCGACGACGCCGCCAAGTTGCTCGATGCCAAGCGCAAGGAATTGGACGCAGAGCGCAACAACAAAGACGTGGACTTCTCTGGCAAGGCCGAGGTCTACAACTCGATCTTCTACCAGTATTGCCGCAGCTACTACGTGAAGGCCCTGACGTTTGGCGCCGGCACGGACGAGCGTGAGCGCGAACTGAAGTTCGCCGAGAAGTGGCTGGACGAATTCGCGTTCGAAAGCGAAGGGATCACGCGCGACTTCGTGCTGTCGTACGAGTTGCGCGGCGACGTCGCGCTGGCGCGTGGCAACGTCGAAAACGCCGTCACCGAGTTTTTCAGCCTTGTCAGCTTTCTCGAAAACGAGCCGCCCAGCGCGTTCGTGGGCAACATCGCCCTGCCGCACGGTTACCTGCGGGCGGTTGAGCTGATCACGACCGAGCTGGACTACGACCCCGCGCGCCTGCAGCAGGCAATCGACAAGCACGCCGAGGCGTACGCGCGCTACGGCGCGTTCAGCGAGCTGGACTTCTGGTTCAAGCGCTTCGAGCTGTTCCGTATCAGCGCCTTGATCAAGCAGGGCAAAGCTGAAAACATCCGCGGCGCGGTTGAGCTGCTGTTCCGCCTGGCGGGGGACCGCGACGCGGCGTTCCGTCGCAGTGCGATCACCGTCCTGGCAGACGTCGCAACCCGCCCGGAACTGACCGACGAGATGCGCTTTCGCTGCGCCGAAACGGTGTTCGGCGAGATGGCAACCAACCCACCGAACGTGATCCTGCGCAACATCCAGGCATACCAGGCGCTGCTGGTGGCATGCACCGACCAGAAGAAGTTCGAGACCTACGCGCCGGCCTGCTTCGCGCGCATCGCCGACATGTACGGCGCAATGTGGCGCTTCATGGAAGCGGCCTTGATCTGCAAGGAAGCCACATACCGCACCGGCTATTTCCGCGAGAAGTTCGAAACGGCTTCCGAAGTGCCTGAGCACATGCGCGGTCGCTGCCCCCTGATCAAGGATGCAGAGACGCTGCGTGGGTTCCCCGGTCAGATGGCGTCGTTGGCAGCGAGAAACGCCGGGTTCCTCGTGAACGAGAAGTATGGCGACCCCGGCAACCGCGACCTCGTCCGGTTCAAGGACGAGATGGATCGCCTGAAAGCGGAGTGGGGTGACGCCTCGGCGCAGCTTGACCTGATCTTCCGTAAGGCGCGTGAACTGTACGACCAGAAGGAATACTCGCGTGCCGCGGCGAAATACCTGAACCTGCCGTCGAACTACCGCAACTATCACATTGCGGTCTATGCGGCTGCGAAGGCGTACTACAACCTGACTATCAACATCAACGCGCCGCGGATGAACACGTTCGGCGTGGAAGACGAAAAAGAAACACCGGAGTTCTTCGCGGCGCAGCAGGCGCGCCATGCCAAGGACTTTGCGACACTGCCCGAGTCGCTATGGAAGGGTGTCGCTGAGGCGCACCTGCCGGCGGTAACCGACACCGGCATCCGCGATTCACTCGCCAACTGGCACAAGGCGGCCTACTTCTACAAGAAGTACTTCCTGCTGGAGACGCTGCGTCACTGGGATGAGGTTCAGCCGTTGCTTTCCGAGACCCAGGACCCGACGCTCGCCGACGCAATCGCCGCGGTGTCGCAGGTGAAGAACATGCGTTGGCTCGCCGCCAACCCGACGGAGCAGGGCGATCCTGACCTCGACATGCGCCGCATGGGGTTTGCGGCGTACGAGCTGGCCTACATGTTGCGTAACCTGCCGGTCAACATCGACGACCAGTCAAAGAACGCGCTGTTGGCCCGCGAGCGCGATCTTGCCGTAGGCATCCTTCGCCCGTACTGGAACATGTACCGGTATCACGTAGGCGACAACGACGCCTATCGCAGCGCTTCGCAGCACATGGCGTTTTTGGCCATGATCGAGGCGCGCGACGTGGAGGCGTCGGAGCAACTGTACATCTCGTTCAAGGAGGCATTCCCCGAAAGCGACAAACTGCGTGGGATGGTCAGTTTGCTGTACGGGTTGGTGCTGGATATCTACAGCCCGCGCGCTGCTGCTCTGCTTACTCTGAATGCTGACCTTGAGTCGCGCTCGGCGGTCATGAAGAAGAACGCCTATGAGCGGATCGACCCGCAGGCCTACCCCGAAGACGCCAAGAAACTGGCTGAAGCCAAGACCCGCATCGAGATCCAGAGGGCGCTTGCTGAGCACTTCTGGAAGGTCTGGATGGTGGAGAAGGCGTTCAAACGCGAAGGCACGGACGCAATCGCCGAATACATCACCGAGGTTCAGGCTACCGTCGAAGCGCGCTGGAAGAAGATGGGCGAGGAGTACCCGAAGCGCTGGGGAGAGGCCTTGCAGGCTGAACTCAAGTCGCAGCTTGCACAGGCCAACTACGCGCCGATCAAGGCCATCGCGGAGAAAGCCGCCCAGGGCGAGCCGACAATGCTGCTGGAGCGCCTCGAAGCCGAAGCGCAGAAGCAGAGCGGCAATAACCAGCAACTGATGCAGCAACTGGTCACGTCGATCAAGCTGAACACCGACGAGTTGCAGTGGTTCGTCGGCGCGGTCTTTATCTACGAATTCGGCGGATTCCTGGAGACTGTGGCCGCCGACGTGGTTGACCGCGCCCGTCCGATGTTCGCGCGCATCCTTAAGTACCTTGAGGAGCATCGTGTCTTGCAGGGCGCGCAAGGCCTTCAGGGAATGAACCCGGCCGACGTTCGCCGCACGGGCGGGTACTACTTCCTGATCCGCGACTGGCAGAACGCCGTGCGCTACCTGGAAGTGACGGCCGAAAGAGAAAAGGCCAACTGGGGTAAGGTTGAGGAGATCCCGGTTGATCCGCGCCAGAAGATCGTTGGCCGCACTGCCAACGCCGACGAACTGGCGGTTCGCTACATGCTAGGCAAGTCGTATCTCGAGTTGCACAAGCAGTCGGGCGAGCAGGACCACTTGGTCAAGGCGGCCCTGCACCTGCGGCGCTGCATCTGCTTCAACGAGATTCGCGACACCGTCGCGCTGTCCAAGGGCGCCGACTGGAAGCTGAGCTTCCAGAAAGAGCTTGAACAGTACTACGTCGCCGGCGCCCAGGCCATGGCCGAGACCTACGTGCTGCTGCACAAGCAGAAGGACCTCAAAATCGACTGGCCCAAGTACGTCAGCCAGCAGACCACCACCCTTGAGCCGAAGAAAGAAAACGGCGAAGTCGTGCTGCAGCCGGTGCCCAAGGACGGCCCCGGGTATCTGTGGTTCGCCGCGCAGTCGCGACTCAAGATCTGGGCAAGCTTCACCGAGCTGTCGGCGTACCAGTACCGCACCGAATACCGGAACAACCTGGTCGGGTGGATCGAGCTGATGATCGAGTGGAAGCGCACCTACGGGGCCGACAAGGCGCCGGCCGGCGTGGATGCCAAGCAAGTCAGCAAACTGATGTCCGAAGCCGCCACCATCGCCAAGCGTGAAAGCGAGTTCAAAGCCGCTTACATGACCGACGACACCAAGCAGCACGTCGCAACGATGAAGAAGCTGGCTGAAGCCATTGAGAAGAAGTAGCCATGAGGACAACCATGAAGTCACTTCTCGCAATTGCCCTTTGCAGCGCCACGCTGTCCAGCGCGCTGTTTGCGGTGGCCCCCGCCACCATCCAGACCAAGGACGGCAAGTCCTACAACGCGTACACGGTCGAGTCGGATGCCGTGAGCGGGTTGAACTGGCGCGTCGACCGCACCAACTATGGCCGGCCAACGCTGCGCCCGTGGGAGATTGAAGCCGTCCGCTACACGAACATGGACGAGTTCAACTCGCTGCCGCGCAAGATGGCGGGCGGGCTGGCGGATGCCTTGCAGAAGGACGCGGAGTTCGTGCTGAATGCCGAAACCCGTGCCGGATTCACCCGCGAAGAGATGGACCAGAACATCCGCCACGCGTGCCGCTACTACATCGCCCAGGCCCATCGCCTCCGCGGCGACTACAAGAAGGCGATCGAGGCCTTTGAGACCTTCCTGACCGAGTGCGAGAAAACCCCGTTCAAGGGCGTAGGCGGGCTGGTGCGCTACACCTCGCCGATCAGCAGCAAGTCGGTGCAGGATGCGGGCGGTCTGCACCGCCTGTATCTGAACGGGCTGGAGGCGTACAACGACTGCCTGCTGCGTGAGGGCAAGGTTGAGGATTCCAAGAACAAGGCGATCAAGGCGCTCAACGACCTTACGCGAGAGCTTCAGCAGCGCGGTGGCGGCGAGTACCTGAACTGGACGATGCGCGCGCTGCGCACGTCGGCTTCGTACGCCGAGGGGCAGAAGGACTACTCCTCCGCGCGCCAGTACTACGAAAAGCTGCTGGATGTCGCGCTGTTTGCCGGCGACTCCAAGCCGACCCGCGCATCCATGGAAGCGCAGCTCAAGGTCGGGTTCATGCGCGTCAAGGAAGGCGACCGCAGCGCCGGCGCCAGCTTCGTAACCGCGATCCGCAAGTGGGAAGAGGCCTACCAGGGGCGGACGCGCGGCGAAGGTTGGATCGGCAGCGATGAAGCGTACCTGACCTCAGGCTCATACGTCGGCCAGGGCCTCCACGAAGCGGCAGGCGCCAAAAGTGCCGCGGAATGGACCGTGGCGCTGAAGAACTTCTCGATGGCGCTGGCGATCTTCCACACCGACGAAGAGATTCGCAGCATGGCGCTGATCGGGGCGGCCCAGGCGGCTGCCCAGTTGGCTGAGCTGGCCAAGAGCAACGCGGTTGCGGCCTCCGCCAATGCCAAGCTGGCGGAGAAGTACCTGGCAGAGCTGCAAAACCTCTATCCCAAGACCCGGGCGGCCTCTGATGAGGGCATCCGGGCGATCCAGAAGATCATCGCCACATACAAGAAAGATGAATAAAGGCACAGGGGTTGAGTCTGACGGAAATTCTGAACTTTCAGTATGATTCCCCGTTCCTAAAACATTACGGTCCCGGAAGCTGCAATTTCTATCCGTTGAGGGTGGACAGCGTCCTCAGTGCAGGAGAAGCCTCACATGAACGTTAAGATTTCGAAGACTGCCGTGCTCGGCGTGCTGGTGTTCGCCATTGCCGCCGTGTTGGCGCCGGCCCTGTTCGCTCAGGAAGAAGCCACAGCCTCGCTGGGCGAGAAGCTGCTGGGCATTCCGTCTGGCGCTTTCGGTATCATCACCCAGGTTTCGATCATCCTGGTGTCCGTGTTCATGTTCGGGTGGATCATCGAGTGCTTCGTGAACGTGCGCCGCGACAAGATCGTGCCGCCGGAAGTCATCGGCGCGCTTCAGAACTACATCGACGAGGGCGACCTGGAAGGCGCGCTGCAGTACTGCGAGAGCGCCCCCAACTACCTCACGCGCGTTGTCGGCGCCGGCCTGAACCGCATGCAGTTCGGCCCGGACAGCGTCAAGGACGCCGCGATCGCGATGTCAGAGGCGGAGCAGGGTAAGGTCGAGTTCCACGTATCGCCGATCGCGCTGTGCGCGTCCGTCGGCCCCCTGATGGGCCTGTTCGGCACGGTATCCGGCATGGTCATGGCGTTCGAGAAGATTGAAGCGGCGCCGGGCGGCCAGGTAAACCCGAAGATGGTGGCGGGCGGTATCGCGCTCGCGCTGCTGTCCACGGTGCTTGGTCTGATCATCGCCATCCCGGGCCTCGCGTTCTACTGGTTCTTTAAGAACAAGGTCCAGTCGATCGGCGTGAGCATCAACCTGGTTGCGGACGACATGGTCGAGACGATCGCGGCCTACGCCGGCCAGCAGCAGTAGAAAACATTCGACGGGCGCTGGCTCATTGCAGCGCCCGTCCGGAGCATATCCATGGCTAAGCGCCACAAGAAACAGCGATTGCAGGAGGGTGTTGAGGTTGACCTCACGCCCATGATCGACGTGGTGTTCCAGTTGATCATCTTCTTCATGCTGGTGACCACGATTACCACGCAGGAGAACGTCAACCTGCGCCTGCCGGACGCGCTGGTCGCGAACCCGGAGGACCCGCAGGCGAAAAAGACGTTCACGGTGCACATCGCGCCGCGCAACCAGACGAGCGATGAGGCGCTGCCCGGCCCCAACGACTTCGGGTATTTCTGCTACGGCCACCCGCAGGACAAGACGCTCGAGGAGATGGGCAACATCCTGCAGGTCGAAGCCGAGCGTGTGGATCCTGACCGTGACCTGAAGGGCTATGTCGACGGCATCAGCGAGAACGAGATCGTGATTCGCTGCGACGCCCGCGCGCCGGCGCAGTACTTCGGCGCGCTGATCGAGATGATGGCGAAGGAAGTCAAGATGTACCGCATCAAGATCGCCATCCTGAAAGACCCGATGGCCGGCAACTAGGCGGCTGCAAAAAGGAAGAGTCGATGTCCCGCAGAAAGAAGAGACAAGCCAGGGAAGAGAAGGCCTCGCCGGACCTCACGCCGATGATCGACGTGACGTTCCAGTTGCTGATCTTCTTCATCCTTGCCACGCGCTTCAAAGTTGACGAGCGCAACCACAAGGTCGAATTGCCCAAGGACGAAGGCCTGGAGAGCACGCCGTCGGTACCCAAGGAGCAGGTCACGATCTACTGCGAGTGGGATGACGCCAACAAGAGCAACCAGTACGTCGTCGCCCTTGACGCGCGCGCCCGCAAAGTCGTGCCGAACAGCAACGCGGGCCTTGAGCAGATGGTGATCTTCCCGTACGACACTTCCAGCGCGATCATCGGCAAGAAGGAGTTGTACAAACAGGTGTTCACCAGCCTTGTTGCGTTCACGGAGGACTACATCGTCAACAGCGGCGCCAACATC